>JAFYNC010000014.1 GCA_017549905.1 Clostridia bacterium
CGTGACGGAACTACAAACACGGTTTACAACCCAAGGATTAGTTATAAAGGAAATGAACGTGGGGGAGAGTGACCGTTTGGTTACTCTCTTTACGCGTGATTTAGGGATAATAAGAGCTTTTGCAGCAGGTGCAAAAAATATAAAATCTAAGAAAGCCGCCGCTACATCCTTGCTTACATATTCAAATTTTACAATTTTAAACAAAAAGGATACCTACCGAATTTACGAGGCGTCACCGATTTCGCAGTTTTTTTCTGTTGGAAGCGATATTACAGAGCTTTGCTTATCGCAATATTTTTGCGAGTTAGCTTATAAGTTTGGTGAAGAAAATACCCCTAACGAAGAGCTTTTAAGACTGATACTTAATTCTCTGCATTTTTTAACTAAAGAAAAAAGAGAACCTTCGCTTATTAAGGCTATTACAGAACTCAGAACGGTGGTTATATGCGGCTACAGTCCTAATCTTGTGGCTTGTGATAAATGCGGTAAATTTGAGGATACTGTTATGTATTTCAATATTTACGATGGCAATATTTGTTGCAGTGAGTGTTGTGAGGGAAATAGCGGTGTAATGCTTGATAAAACCCTGCTTTCTGCAGTAAGACATATTACCTATTCTGATTTTAAAAGGCTTTATTCCTTTGAAATACCTAAAGAAAGCGCCGAAAGGCTATCAAAAATCACCGAAAGCTATGTTTTGGCTCAAAGTGACTGTCATTTTGAAACACTTGACTTTTTTAATTCAATTAAGGAGTAAATATGTATAATATCGAAAGATATGTAAAAACCTTAGAGCTTGTTAAAATTTTAGATATGCTAAGCCGCGAGGCATCAATTTTAGATAGCGCTGAAATGGCAAAAAAACTAATACCCGATACAGATATTGAATCGGTAAATAGAAGTTTAAAGCAGACAGAAGATGCATATATCTTTATGTCTCGATATACTGCGCCATCTTTTGTGGGCGCTACCAATGTTTCATCTTTTGTTTTGCGCGGTCAGTCGGGCGCGGTTTTATCAATGCGAGAACTGCTTGATATTGCAGAAACCTTAAGAGTTGTAAGGTCTATAAAGGAATGGCGAGGTAATTGCTCAGGTGTAAACAACACCTCTATTGACTATTTGTTTGATGCGTTAGTTGCTAATAAATATCTTGAGGAAAAAATAAGCTTTGCAATCAAAAGTGAAGATGAAATTTCAGATAATGCTTCACCCACACTTTATGATATAAGAAGAAAAATAATAGCCAAATCAAGTAAAATACGCGATATTCTTGATAAAATTGTTCATGGACCAAGTGCAAAATATTTGCAAGAGGCTATTGTTACTCAAAGGGATGGGAGATTTGTAGTTCCTCTAAAAATAGAGCATAAGGGGCAGCTTGGCGGCATTGTTCACGATACATCTTCAACAGGCTCAACCATTTTTGTAGAGCCAATGTCGGTAGTAGAAACCAATAATGAAATAAGAGTATTAAAACTTCGTGAACAAGAGGAAATAGAACGAATTTTAGCAGAGTTATCTGCTGAAGCGGGTAATTTTGCAGATACAATTATTAATTCTTATAATGCGTTGGTAGAACTTAATTTGATTTTTGCCAAGGCAAGATTAGCCTTTAAAATGAAAGCAATGGTGCCTCAGATTAATGATAAGGGTGAAATATATCTTAAAAATGCAAGACATCCCTTGATTAATTATAAGGCGGTTGTGCCGATATCTTTGAGCCTTGGTACTGAGTATAATACCTTGGTTATTACAGGCCCTAATACAGGCGGTAAAACGGTAACTCTTAAAACAATTGGTCTTCTCACCTTAATGGCAATGTGCGGACTGATGATTCCTTGTGATGATGGCAGTAAAATTGCCGTATTCAGCAAGGTGTTTGCTGATATAGGAGATGAGCAAAGTATTGAACAGTCACTTTCAACTTTCTCGTCACATATGGTTAACATAATATCAATTTTAGAGAATGCAGATGACAATTCGTTAGTATTGTTTGATGAGCTTTGCGCGGGTACAGACCCAATAGAAGGCGCGGCTTTGGCAAAGTCAATTTTAATGAGACTCGCGGCTTTTGGCAGTAAGGTTGCTGCAACCACCCACTATCCCGAACTCAAATCCTATGCTATTGATACCGCGGGAGTTGAAAACGCTTGCTGTGAATTTGATGTATCTACCCTTAAGCCTACTTATAGGCTTATAATTGGTATGCCCGGTCGTTCAAATGCCTTTGCTATATCTAAAAAATTAGGTCTTCCTGTGGATATTATTGATAACGCCAAAGAACAGGTGAGTGACGAGGATTTGCGTTTTGAACGCGTTGTTGCGGCACTTGAAAAGGCAAGATTTTCTGCTGAAAATGAGCAGAAAAAGGCGGTTAAACTAAGGGCCGAACTTGAAGCATTAAGAAAAAAAGCGGAGCAAAAAGAATTTGAACTTGAAAAAAGCCGCGAAAAATTAATGGAAAAAACAAGAGAAACGGCTAATCAAATAATCGAAACCGCAAGATATAAGTCAGGGCTATTGCTAAACGAATTGGAAGAACTTAAGAAAGGTCTTACAAGCGAAAATGCAAGAGCCATGGCAGAAAAGGCAAGAAATGCTTTTAAGACTACAATAAAGGATCTTGAGGATACGGCAGACCCTGTTGTCACCAAAACAGTGTCAGGCGAGGCGGTAACCAATATACAAAAGGGCGATATTGTAGTAGTGGCAAGTATTGGCAGAGATGCTACGGTTATTGAGGTTAAAGAGGATAAAAAGTCAGCTTTTGTTATGTCAGGCTCAATAAAAATGTGGGTTTCTTTTGATGATTTAAGAAAGAAAAAAGGCTCACAGTCTACCGAAATAAAGAAAACCCGCAAGGTGACAGGTATGCAGTCAAGAGCAACTCGTGAGGTTTCGGGTGAAATTGATATTAGGGGTATGGCATCTGATGAAGCAATTTTAGAACTTGACCGATATATTGATAACGCACTTGTTTCAGGCCTTGAAACTATAAGAATTATTCACGGAAAGGGCACAGGTGTGCTAAGAAAAAGCGTTCAGGCGCATCTGCGTTTACACAGAGCGGTAAATACTTTCCGATTAGGCACCTTTGGCGAGGGCGAAAACGGAGTTACAATAGCTGAACTTAAATAAAAAGAGGACTCATTGAGTCCTCTTTTTTATATATTAAGTTTAGTTTCTCTTGCATAAAAGAAGATATACTGCTGTACAATTCCTGCATATTTTTTAGCTTCTTCTGGCAAATCGCCGTCAAAAAGTTTTTCCATGGCGCGTTTTATCCATACGTCCTTTGGAAATGCCTAAATATGTTTGTGTGAGAAAAGGAGCGCGCAGTCGGCAACCTTTGGGCCTACACCTGTAATTTTCATAA
>JAFYNC010000130.1 GCA_017549905.1 Clostridia bacterium
GAGTCCGATAGCGATTCCGGAGCTTTATTGCAACTCATAAAAGTAAGTAAAATTAAAATGTTAAGAGTTATGACTATTAATTTACAAAGCCGAATCGTCATTATATTGCACCCCTTTTCCTATATTATAGCAAAAACTATAACACAAATCAATTATTCATTATTCATCAGCGCAAGCGATTTCATCATTCGATATTCATTACGAAAATCCGTTTAATGAATGATGAATATTGAATAATGAAAAATGAATAATACAAAACGAAAATCCGCTCTCTTTCGAGAACGGATTTTCGTTTTGGCTGGGGAATAGGGATTCGAACCCCAACAAACAGAGTCAGAGTCTGTCGTGCTACCGTTACACAATTCCCCAATATCTAATTGTTACGCGGTAATATTTATTATACCCTTTTTTCTGCGTATGTCAAGTAATTTTTTCGAAAAAATGCAGAAAAGAACAAAAACGAAATTCTTGCTATTTACAATACATATAAAAATTGTTATAATGAATATAATTAATTACTATTTTGGAGAAAAGTATGGATTATTACATAAATCCCGCTTGCTTTTCGGCAGTTTTTACCCTGCCGTCAGCAGTGGTAGATAGGCATTTAAAGTTTGCCAAGGCAGAGCATATTAAAGTATTGCTTTTTATAATGCGCAATATGGCGCAAGAAATAGCAGAAAAAGAAATTGCTGATTCTTGCGGTGTCAGTGAGTTTGATGTTAAGGAAGCCTTGCTTTATTGGGCGGATACAGGTATACTTCTTCCGAAGGACAAGCCTGTAACAGTAACCCCGCAGGTAGAGAAAAAGGTAGTAAACCGGAGCGAAAAGCCTACAAGGCTTGATGTTGCAAAGCGGTTTGACGACCCAAAGATAAGGTTCTTGATGCGCGAGGCAGAAATAAAATTCGGCAGAGGTCTTAAAAGCAACGAGCAGTCAACGCTTGTCTGGATATATGATGATTTGGGACTTGATGTTTCGGTAATTATGCTTATTATTGAGTATGCCTCATCAAAAAACAGAGCAAACATAACCTTTATTGAATCCACAGCGGCAGATTGGGTAAAACGCGGAATTGATAATATTACATTGGCTGACGACGAACTTAAAAGAATGGCTATAGCCGAGCAGGCTTGGGGAATAGTATCTTCTGTTTTCGGATTAGAAAAGCGAAAGGCTTCTAAAAAGGAAACCGAGTTTGCTTTTTTGTGGCTAAATGAATGGAAGCTATCAACCGAAATGCTTGAAAGAGCATACGAAGAATGTGTTAACAAAAAGTCTAAGTTTTCTTTCAGTTATACGGCAAAAATCCTCGAAAACTGGCACAATAAGGGATATAAAACACCTGAGGATATAGAGGATAAAAAGCAAAGCGAAGAAAACGGTTTCGGCGTATACGATATTGATGAATTTGAAAAAATGCTAAGTTCAAAGGATTAGTGAATTGCTATGATAACAAAGGAAATGACCTATAAAAAGGCTTTTGAACAAAAGACCTTGCGTCTTAAAGAAAAGCAGAATATGCGCGAGCAGATGTTGAGAGCTGCCTATATTTCGAATGGAAGACTATCTGAGATTGACAGTGAACTTTCCAAAATAGGCGCAGAACTTGCAATAACTGCACTTTCAGGAAATACCGCAAGGCTCGAACAAATGCAAAAATTATCCTTAGCGCTCACAAGCGAGAAAACCGAGATTTTAAAAAACGCAGATGTAAGAGATATAGAGTATGAATGTGATATCTGCAAGGACACAGGTTATGTGGGCGGTAAAATATGCGAGTGTATAAAACGTGAAGCTGCAGGTGTTATGTCGGCAGAGCTGTCACTCAAAATGCCGCTTGGCCAAAGCGGTTTTGGAAATTTTGACCTTAAATATTATTCTGATAAAGAGGCTAAAAACGGTGAAAACCCAAGGCGCAGAATGACAAGCATTTTAAAACTTTGCCGCGAATATGCGATAGGTTTTAACGAAAAAACAACAAAAAATCTATTGTTTTTGGGCGGAACAGGTCTTGGTAAAACACACCTTACCTTAGCTATTGTAAAAGAGGTAATTGCTAAGGGATATTTGCCTATTTATGCCTCTGCCGAAAACCTTTTTACAAGTATTGAGGCAGAAAAGTTTGATGGCGAGGGCAAAGGAGTATATCAACAGGTTTTAAACTGTGATTTATTGGTTATTGATGATCTTGGCGCCGAAATGACAACGGCTTTTACAAAGTCGGTGCTTTATAACGTTGTTAATACAAGACTTTTGTCAGGCAAGCCCACAATAATTAATACAAATCTTACAATGAAAGAGATTGAGGCTAAATATACACCTCGAATTTCCTCGAGATTTATAGGGGAATATGATTGTAATAAATTCTTAGGCGAGGATATACGCCAACAAAAACTTTTAGAGAAATAGAGTGAATTTTTTGTCAATTAAAAGATATAATGCAGGTGAATATGACGTAGCGGTAATAGGCGGCGGTCACGCAGGTATTGAGGCATCTTTAGCCCCTGCGAGACTTGGTCTTAAAACTGTTATGTTCACCGTAACGCTTGACTGGATAGGTAATATGCCGTGTAACCCTTCTATTGGCGGCACAGCTAAGGGACATTTGGTGCGCGAGATAGACGCTTTGGGCGGTGAAATGGGCAAGGCGGCAGACAAGCATACACTTCAAAGCCGTATGCTTAACAGGGGAAAAGGTCCCGCTGTTCATTCCCTTAGAGCCCAAGTTGACCGCAGAGCTTATAGCGGCTATATGAAGCACGTGGTGGAATTACAGCAAAATCTTGATGTTAAGCAATGTGAAATCGTAGATGTTTATAAGGACGGCGAGGTTTGGCACTGTGTGTCATCTTTGGGAGCGGATTTTACCGCAAAGGCTGTAATAATTGCCACAGGAACATTCTTGGGTGGCAGAATTTATGTTGGTGAGGTTAATTACTCATCAGGGCCTGACGGTGCTATTGCCGCAAACGAACTATCTGAGTCGCTTAAACAACTTGGAGTACCGCTAAGACGTTTTAAGACAGGTACACCCGCTAGAGTAGCGCGCGATAGTATAGATTTTTCTTTGCTTGAGGTACAACCGGGTGATGAGCAGACGGTTCCTTTTAGCTTTTCCACAGAGAAAGAACCCGAAAACAAGGTTGTTTGCCACATTTCATATACTAATGATGAAACCAAGCGTGTGATACTTGAGAATATTAACCGTTCGCCGCTTTATGCAGGTGAGATTGAGGGTGTAGGTCCTCGTTATTGTCCGAGTATTGAGGACAAGATAATGCGTTTTGCCGATAAAAAAAGGCATCAGTTCTTTATTGAGCCTTGCGGTGAGGATACCGAAGAAATGTATCTTCAAGGACTTTCTTCTTCACTGCCTGAAGAGGTTCAGATTGAACTTTACAAAACGGTTGATTGCCTTAAAAATGTTAAAATAATGCGTAACGCTTATGCTATTGAGTATGACTGTGTTGACCCTCTGTTTTTGTTGCCAACGCTTGAAATGAAAGGTCTTTCGGGACTTTACGGCGCAGGTCAGTTTAATGGCTCTTCAGGTTATGAGGAAGCGGCGGCGCAAGGACTAATAGCAGGTATTAATGCCGCGCTTAAAATTAAGGGTGAAGAACCGCTTGTGCTATCCCGTTCATCTTCATATATCGGAACGCTCATTGATGACCTTGTAACAAAAGGCTGTATGGACCCTTATAGAATGATGACTTCGCGCAGTGAATATAGGCTGCTGCTTCGTCAGGACAATGCAGACGAGCGACTTATGCCGATAGGCCATAAAATAGGTCTTATTGATGATGAAACCTATGAAAAATTCAGAGAAAGATGCAATCTCAAGGAAAAGGAAATAGAGCGTGTTAAATCTACATTTTTAGCGCCGAGTCTTTTGCTTAATGAAATTTTAGAGGCCAGAGGCACAGCGCCAATGACAACAGGTATGCGCCTTTCAGACCTAATTAAAAGACCTCAGCTTGATTATGAAATTTTAGCCCCATTTGATAAGGAACGTCCTAACCTTTCCTTTAGCGTAAAGGAAAAGGTTGAGGTTGAAATTAAGTATGAGGGGTATATTTCACGTCAGCAAGCGCAGGTTAATGAAATGCTAAGGCTTGAAAGCAAGGTTATTCCTGAGGATATTGATTATGACTCTATTAAAGGTTTACGCCTTGAGGCCATTGAAAAATTAAAGAAGGTAAAACCTGAAAATATCGGTCAGGCATCCAGAATTTCGGGTGTCAGCCCTGCTGATGTTTCGGTACTTCTTATTTATCTTGCAAAATAAAAAACCTTCCAAATGGAAGGTTTTTTTCTATTAATAATTTTCTTTTCTAACCTCAAAATAGCTTTGTGGGTGGTTGCAAACGGGGCAAACCTGAGGAGCTTTTTTGCCGATA
>JAFYNC010000015.1 GCA_017549905.1 Clostridia bacterium
CAAAGGTTGTGGATGAGGCTTTGCATAACTACTTAACAAAATGCGATAGTTATGATGAGTTTTACAGCAAGATTAAAGAGGGGATTGAGGCAGAGTGCGATAAGATTTGCAACAATATAAATAACCTTTGGTTTATCCCATCACCCTTTATGAATGTTTTAATGGATTGCGATATTTATAATGGTGGTAAATACAATAATTTCGGTATCCACGGCACAGGTATTGCTACTGCGGCTGACTCTTTAGCTGCAATCAAAAAGTATGTTTTTGAAGAAAAAACAATTGGCAAACAGGAATTAATAGATGCTGTTGATAATAACTTTGAAAATAAATCTGAGCTTTTACACACGCTACGTTTTGATGCTCCAAAGCTTGGCAATAATGATGATTATGTTGATAGTATTGCTACCAATCTTCTTGATACATTTGGCAATGCTTTAAAGGGCAAGAAAAACTGTAGAGATGGTATTTACAGAGCAGGAACAGGTTCTGCAATGTATTATTTGTGGCATGCTAACGAAATTGGCGCTTCACCCGACGGCAGACGTGATAAAGAAGCCTTTGGTACTAACTATTCCGTAAGCCTTTTTGCAAAGGTTAAGGGACCTGTTTCGGTTATAGCTTCAATGACAAAGCAACATTTTGAAAATGCAATTAACGGCGGACCTTTAACACTTGAATTCCATCAGAGTATGTTTGCTGATGAGGACGGCGTTGAAAAAGTAGGTCTTCTTGTTAAAAACTTTATTGACCGCGGCGGTCATCAGCTACAGCTTAATACTGTTAATCTTGAAAAAATGTTGGATGCACAAAAACACCCTGAAAATTACAGACAGTTGGTTGTTCGTATTTGGGGTTGGAGCGCATATTTCGTTGAACTTGATAAAGAATATCAGGATCACGTAATTGCAAGACAAGCATATACTGTATGATAGGTACGATTTTTGATATTAAAGAAATGGCTGTTCATGATGGCCCCGGAATTAGAACAACTGTGTTTTTTAAAGGTTGCCCTTTGAGATGCAGTTGGTGTCATAATCCCGAGGGGCTATCTTCCGAGCCTCAGATTATGTTTAAACAAGCAAGATGTAAAGGTTGTAATAAATGCAAAACGGAATGTGAGCATCCCGAATGTAAACGCTTTGATGCTTGCATTTTCGCGTGTCCTGAAAATTGCTATGAAATTTCAGGCAAGGAAATTGAAGCAAAGCAACTAGCCCGTGAACTTAAAACTACTGCTGAGGTTTTAATGGATAGCTTTGGTGGATTCACCTTTTCAGGTGGCGAACCGCTTATGCAAAAGGATTTTTTGCTTGAACTTGCAAAGGAACTTAGCGGTTATCACCTTTGTATTGAAACAAGCGGTTTTGCTAATAGTGAGGTTTTTAAAGAAGTAATTGATGTAATGGATTTCATTATTATGGATATTAAAATTGCAGATTCAAAGCTTCACAAAATGTATACCGGTGTTGATAATGAGTTAATTCTCAAAAATTTTGAAATTTTGCGTAACAGCGGCAAACCGTATGTTATAAGAACTCCTATGATACCTAACATAACTGATACTGATGAAAACCTTGCTGCGATTAAAGCTATAATTGGTGACAGCGAATGGGAACATATTCCTTATAACGCTATGGCGGGTGCAAAATATAAAATGTTGGGACTCGATTACCCAATGGATAAAATTAATTAGCATAAAAAAATCTCCTACAGAAATTTCTGTAGGAGATTTTACTATTTAAAGAATAACGGTAATTTTTCAAGGAATATTATATCGTCGCGGTCGGCGGCGTCGCCCTCGGCTAAAACTGCACAAGATGCGGCCTCTATAGCACCTGCTTTTTTAACAAGTTCTCTTGTAGCTATAAGAGATTCACCTGTGCTTATAACATCATCAACGATAAGCACTTTTTTGCCCTTAATCATATTTGTTTCTGTTTCACCAAGATATAATTTCTGACTGTTTTTAGTGGTTATTGATGTAACCTCAACCTCTAATGAATTTCGCATATAAACCTTAACGGCTTTACGAGCAATTACATAAGGCTTGCCGGATTGTCTTGCCATTTCGTAAGCTAAGGGAATGCTCTTGGCTTCAGGAGTGAGAATATAGTCAAACTCAGGAACTTTTTTAAGCAATTCTTCACTTGCTTTTATGGTAAGTTCAACATCACCGAAAATGATGAAAGCCGCAATATCTAAATTTTCATTTACAGGGAACTTTTCAAGATTTCTTTCGAGTCCTGCAATTTTCATATTGTAATACTGGGACATAATAACAACTCCTTAAATTATAAAATCAACCCGGAGGCCAAGCAAGGTTTCTGCGAGCTAAAAGGTGAAAATGAATGTGGTGAACTGTCTGTCCGCCGTCTTCACCGCAGTTATTAACTACTCGATAGCCTTTTTCTAAGTTTTCCTGCTTTGAAATTTTAGCAACTGCTTCAAAAACCTTACCAATAAGTGCACTGTTTTCACTGTTGATTTCATCTGCAGAAGAAATATGCTCTTTAGGAATTATAATAGCGTGGAAAGGTGCTTGAGGAGCAATGTCAGCAAAAGCATAAACATATTCGTCTTCATAAATTTTAGTTGAGGGGATTTCACCTGCAACTATTTTGCAGAATAAACAATCGGACATTAAATTCAACCTCCAATTTGTTGTTTTACAAGCTCTACAGCATTGTTAAGTGCAGTATCGGTCATTGTAGCATCTTTACCGCCTGCCATAGCGCTATCAGGTTTACCGCCACCGTTACCACCGCAAATTTTTGCGATTTCGCGAACTAAGTTTCCTGCGTGAGCACCCTTTGAAACGGCAGTTTTACCGCAAGCCGCGCAGAAGGTTAATTTTTCGCCGTTTTGCGCACCTAAAACGATTACAGTATCATCATTTTCTGCTTTTACGGTATCAGTCATTTTGCGAAGTTCGTCAGGACTTGTTCCGTCAAGACGAGCAACTGCAACCTTAATATCGCCAATAACTGCTGCAGAATTTAATATATCGCCGATTTTAGAGCCTGCAAGTTTGCTTTCTAATTTTTCAAGCGACTGCTTAGTTTCTTTAAGTTCGTTCATAACAGCTGATGCACGTTTTGCAACATCATTAGAATTTTGAGCTTTAAGAACCGATGCAGTTTCATTTATAAGGTTAATATTATTGTAAATCAAATCAAGAACGTTAGCGCCTGTAACTGCCTCAATACGACGCACACCTGCGGCAACACTTGATTCAGAAATTATATGGAAAAGACCAATTTTTGAAGTGTTATCAACGTGTGTACCACCACAAAGCTCAATAGAAGTTTTATCAGCCGCAACAACACGAACAACGTCGCCGTATTTCTCACCAAACAATGCCATAGCGCCAAGTTTTTTAGCTTCGGCAATAGGCATTTCCTCGTTCATCACTTCAATACCGCTTAAAATAGCATTGTTTACAAAGTTTTCTACATTTAAAATTTCTTCTGCGGTTAAAGCGGAGAAATGAGTGAAGTCAAAACGAACTGTTTTATCATTTACTAACTGACCTGCTTGTTCAACGTGGTTACCAAGAACGGCGCGAAGACCTGCTTGTAAAAGGTGAGCCGCAGTATGATTTCTTCTGATATCAGTTCTGCGGTCGGTATTAATAGTAGCATTAACAGTGTCACCAATAGAAATACTACCCTTTGTAACGGTACCAAAATGAGTGAATATACCTTGGGCAGTCTTTTTGGTATCGGTAACGACAAATTCAAATTCTTCGCCTGAGATAACGCCGTTATCACCAACCTGACCGCCGCTTTCAGCATAGAAAACAGTCGTATCAAGAACTAAAATTGCATTGTCACCGTCGGTAGCATTTCCTGAATGTTCACCTTCTTTGACAATGTCAAGAACAGTAGCGGTGCAAATTTCATCGGTGTAACCTAAGAATTCTGTAGCGGCAATATCATCAAAAGCAATGTCATTACTCTTCCAACTTTCACCGTCAGAAGCTTTGCGAGCATTTCTTGCTTTCTCGCGTTGTTCGTTCATACACTCTTTGAACTTTTCTTCATCAAGGGTCATACCTTTTTCGGCTAAAATATCTTTGGTAAGGTCAACAGGGAAGCCATAGGTGTCATAAAGTTTAAATGCATCCTCGCCTGAAAGCACACCGCCGTTTGCAGTAAGGCTTTCAAGCATTGAAAGACCTTGGTCAATTGTTTTGTTGAAAGAAGCTTCTTCGTTTGTAATAACTTTTGTTATAAGTTCTTTTTTCTCAATAAGTTCAGGATAACCCGACTTGTTTTCATTAATAACAGTATCGCAAAGCTCCATAAAGAAGGGGCGGTTGATACCAATTAATTTACCGTGACGAACAGCACGTCTTATAATTCTGCGAAGAACATAACCTCTGCCTTCGTTAGAGGGGATTATACCATCACTAATCATAAAGGTAGCGGCGCGAGCGTGGTCGGTTATAGCGCGGATAGAAATGTCGGTTTTATTATCCTTGCCATATTCCTTGCCTGAAATAGCACAAACCTTATCGAGAATATTTCTGATGGTGTCAACTTCAAACATATTGTCAACATCCTGCATTATACAAGCAAGTCGTTCAAGACCCATACCTGTATCAATGTTTTTGTGCTCAAGCTCGGTATATGTGCCGTCACCCATATTGTTAAACTGTGAGAAAACATTGTTCCAGATTTCCATATATCTGTCACAGTCACAACCGGGTTTACAGTCGGGTGATCCGCAACCGTATTTTTCGCCGCGGTCAAAATATATTTCACTGCAAGGACCGCAAGGACCTGTGCCGTGCTCCCAGAAGTTATCAGCTTTTCCCATTCTAACTATTTTTTCTTCGGGTACGCCGATAACATCACGCCATAATGCAAAGGCTTCGTCATCCTCTTCATAAACTGAGGGCCAAAGTCTATCAGCAGGAATTTCTAAAGTTTCGGTTAAAAATTCCCAAGCCCACGGGATAGCTTCATTTTTAAAATAATCACCAAAAGAGAAGTTACC
>JAFYNC010000131.1 GCA_017549905.1 Clostridia bacterium
CTTTTGGATTATTTTGAATTATATCCAAAGTGCCTTCGCCAAATTTTTCAACAATTTTACCCGCAGTTGCAGGGCCAATTCCCTTAATCGCCCCTGCAGATAAATATCTTAAAATTGCCGCCGCATTTTCGGGTATCTTTCTTTCATAGGCAGTAGCCGAAAACTGTTGGCCGTAGGTTGAATGAACTGTAAAGTTACCGAAAAATTCAGCAGTGTCCCCCTCATTCAAAAAAGGCAATATTCCGACTACTGTTATAAATTCTTTATCACTTTTTACTTCAGCTACAGTATATCCGTTGGTTTCGTTTTTATATGTTATTTTTTCTACTGTTCCCTTAACAGTTGTTATATTATCACTCAAAAACGAAACCTCCTTTATTTTAGAACATTAGCCAAATCCTTTTCTTTGCAAAAAATTATTTGGTTTTTACAGGCTATTTTTTCACACTGAGCATATTGCGAACTTTCAATGCCACAGTCAACTGCAATAATTTGTTGGGCATATTTTTCGCCTTGCCAATTATATTCATCTAAAATTAACTTCAGTTGTTCAACAGCATACTCACCGTATAAATACACAACCACAGTCTTTTTAGGGCTAACCTTGGGGGCTAATATGTATGCCTTTACCAAGTGTATAAGTTCTGCTAGACCTAACATAGATGGGAATAATAATAAAATTAATAAAACTGTTTCTGCCATAAAAAATTCCTCCCATACATCGTATGCAGAAATTTTTCTAATGACAGTCAAATCATTGGGCGGATGGTTTAAGCATCCGCCCAATTGTTACTTTACTTTATTGTAACTGTTGTGTTGTAAGTGCCTATTGCCCAAACGTTATTAAATCCTTCAAACCCTATTGAAGCAGAAACAGTATGCGCGCCTGCCATTTTATCAGTTAAGTTAAGCTCAGCATAAACATTTGAACTGTTGATTTTGTTTACCGCAGCTCTTGGACCAAAGATTTTAACATTCTTTATGGATACGCCATTGCTCGCTTTAAGGCCTGAAGATACATTTGAATATTTTAGGTTAGAAACAGTTAATGTTTTTTCAATATAACCTGAAACATTAACATCAACCTTAAAGCTTTCGATAGCATCTAATAATCTTACACCCTCAGGAAGCTTAGGCAATACTTGGAAGGTGCTTGAAGAGGCTGAAACGGTTGTAATATCAATAGGTGTGAGTGTAAACTCGGTAATTTTATCAATTGTTTCAGGTGTTCCTATAATCGTTACATTTGGATGGTCAACCTTAGCTGATAAGCTTTCTTTAGAAAATCCTTTTGGCAGATTAGAAAACTCTACCTTTACCGGAACATTCTTTTTCTTAGATATTGGAACTGTGACATTTACTTTATTAGCGCTGAGTGAAAGATTAGTTGGCTCAATAACCTCGCCTTGCTCATCATAAAGCACAATATCCGCCTCAAAGGTTTCACTGGCACTTAAGGTTTTGTTAACCTTAGCCAATGCCGTTACAGTTTCGATTTTGTTAACAACCGTTCGCGGACCGCTAATGGTAATACTATCCTTTTCTGTTCCGCCAACTACACCCGCTTCGGCAATTAGTCCCTGTGCAGCGGTGGCACCTTCGGCTACTGCAGTTACTGTAAATTCTTTAGTTTCAACATAATCGAAATTAACCTTAACAGTAGGAGGATTAATACTTAATATTTCATATTCCTCAGAATTTTTAACTGACATTACCTTAAGTTTATAGTCACCCGGAGCATCAACCTCGGCAGCAGATGCATAAAGACTAAAATCAGAAGCTGTGAGCGGACTTACTGCGTAGTTTGGTCCTCTTACCACAACTGTAAACTTTTGCTCAGAAATATCACCGATAATGCTCATTTTGTTTTCTGCAACAAAGGTGTTTTCAAGGTTAATACTTACCGTTACATCTGCAAACGTGCGGCCAATGGTTGGCTTTTGGTCAATAGTAATCGTAAGCCATATAGCAAAAGCCATAAAAAGCGAAAACGGAATAGTAAAGCGTTTATTGTATAAAAGCTTTCTAATAGAAAGAGATGACAAAAGTTTCATTTTATTCTTCCCCTTCCTTCCCTAAAGCCTTATTTAATAACGGAATTTTTTTGAAAAGTTTTGTAAACAAACCGTCATTTTTTTCTTCGCTTGAATCAGTTAATAATCTGCGAAGTTCTGCCCCCGCAGAAGCGGGATTATAATTTCTTGTAATCTGTCCGTTAGAAACAAGCGAAATAACACCGTTTTCTTCCGACACAACAAGTACAACCGCATCTGAATTTTCGGTCATACCTATTGCCGCTCTGTGACGAGTGCCAAGTTGAAGGCTCAAATCCTCACGCTGAGTAAGCGGTAAAATACAGCCGGCTGCATATAACCTTCCGTCACGTATAATCATAGCGCCATCATGCAAAGGTGATTTTGGAAAAAACACATTGTTTATCATAGAAACAGATGTAGCAGCATCTATCACAGTGCCTGTATTAATTATTTCGCCAAGCTGAGTTTTACGTTCAAACACAATAAGCGCACCGATTTTTCTTTCTTGCATAATACCGATAGCCTTGCTCACATTATCAATACACTGGGAAAGTTCCGAGCCTTCGCCATCAAGCACTTGACCTCTGCCAAAATTAGTTCTACCAACCTTTTCAAGAATACGGCGAAGCTCAGGCTGAAATATTACAGCTGCAGCAATAATTGCAGAATCAAACACCTTTGAAAGTAGCCACTCTACAGAAACTAACTCCCACCAATTAGCAATAAGATAAATTACCAAGAGTATTAAAATACCCTTTACTAACTGACCGGCTCTTGTTTCGCGCAAAAAAGCGATTGCTTTGTAAATAATATATGCGATAGCTAATATATCCAAAATATCAAATACCCTGAAATTTGAAACAGCATAAACTATTTGATTCCAAAAGGCATATATTGCACTGAATACGCTACTCACCTTACTACATCCTTTACTATATATTTTATCAATTATATTTTAACATACCATGCCATTTCATTCAATAGATTTTTGAAACTTTTTTAAGTTTTTTTAGCATTTATTACACTCAAAAATTTTGAAACCTCATTTTTATTGTTAAAACCCGAAACCGCAACCCTTACAGTGCCAATATCAAGTGTTCCTAACTGTCTATGTGCAGACGGCGCACAATGATACCCCGCCCTGACTGCAATATCGTTTTCATTCAAATAATCAGCAATTTCATCACTGCTTTTTTCTTTGAAATTAAATGATAAAACAGGTACAAAATCGTATAAATCAGGATACGGCGTATATAACAATATATTTTGGTTTTTCCTAAGTCCGTTATAAATGTTTTGTATAAGTTCCATTTCGTGTTTATAAAGCTTACTTATTGTTGTTTTCTTAACAAAATCTATTCCCGCCCCCACACCTAAAACAGCAGGAAGATTTAAGGTTCCGCTCTCGAGTCTTTCAGGCAATTCCAAAGGCTGAACAGCTTGCAGTGAATTTGTGCCAGTTCCACCTTCAATAATTGTGTTGGGAATATTTTTTTCACAAATAAGAATACCAATACCCATCGGTGCGTAAAGTCCTTTGTGCGGCGCTATGCAAAGAAAATCTATATTCATTTTCTTCATATCAATTTGTAGTACACCCGCCGTCTGCGCGGCATCAACCCCGAATAATACACCCTTTTCTCTGCACAGTTTTCCTATTTTTTCTATAGGCAAAATTTTGCCTGTAACGTTAGATGCCCCCGTGCAAAAAACAAGCTTTGTATTAGGTTTTATACTCTTTTTAAAGTTTTCCAATGTTATATCATCGTTTGTATCGGAAACATCAGCCACACTATAGCTACACCCAAGCTTTGTTAGCGGTCTTATAACAGCGTTGTGCTCAAGAGAAGATACAACAACATGCTCTCCTTTGTTTAAAACCCCTTTAAGTACACAATTTATACTATGTGTACAGTTTAGCGTGAAAACCACGTTTTGAGGGCCTGAACTATTGAAAAAATCGGCTATTTTCTCCCTTACTTTATACACCGCCTCTGCCGCTCTTACAGATGCATAATGACCGCTTCTTCCGGGATTTGCGCTATAATTTTTAAGTGTCATAGTTACTGCTTCAATAACCGCTTGCGGCTTTATTCCGCTTGTTGCCGCATTGTCGAAATAAATCATACATCCACCTCGCAAAAAAAGGGCGCTTTAACGCCCTTTTAAATATCTTTTTTAGTTTTTTTCAAAATTTTTATACCATTTTGTATAAGCATTTCTTCTGCTAATCTTACTTAATCCTTTATAACTATTGCGTAGCCGCAGCCTATACCCTTTTCATCCCCCGAAACCTTGCGCAAATCCGCTTTAATACCTTTTTTTCTTAAAATATCTCTGCCATTTAAGCCCTGCGTTACAGTTCCTGTGAAAATTAAATACTCTTGCATTTTGTTCACTCCGATTTTTTCTCCTGTCCGTTAAATAACGGACCTAATACATAATA
>JAFYNC010000132.1 GCA_017549905.1 Clostridia bacterium
ATCGGAGGAAGATTTTCGAGGTTGAATTTGTGTCCGTGAGTTGCGAATATCCTGACTCCGTCCGCCTCGATCAGAGCGTAATCGGCGAGTATCGGAAAATCCAAAACCATCTGGTCTACCTCTGTATCACAGTTTCCCCTAACACAAAGGAGTTTGTTTTTAAGAGGGTTTAACATTTCGATAACCTTTTTAGGCGCATAATCCTTTGGTAAATCGTTTCGCGGTCCGTGATAAAGAATATCGCCGAGTAACAAAACCTTTTCTGCTTTTTCTTCCTCTATTTTTTTAATCAAAAGTTCGCAATAATAAGCTGAGCCATGAATATCAGATGCAATTAAAAATTTCATATTTTCATTCCTTTATAAGTACTTTTTCAATTTTTCCTATTATCATATAGTGGTAATCCTTGTCATTATACCATTTTAAAGGTTCTTTGTCTATAAAACAATCTTCCTCTAAACGACTGACATACTGCTTTTTGCAAATAAGCACAAGTCTTGCCTCATCAAAGTAAATCGTATTATCCGAAAAAGTTGGTGTGAGTCCTGTAAGTTCTGTTTTGTTTACATCTCTGCCCGATTTACTTCCGCAAACCCTATGAATATCTTTATTATCCCCATAAAAACTTAAAGTGAAATAATCATTTTTATCAAAAAACTCCATTGTGTATCTTTGCGGTCTAATCATAGCCACAACGCTATCATTACCCCACATTTCACCTGCAAAGCCCCAAGATGCCGTCATCGTATTATAACCGCTTTCATCTCCTGCAGATATTAACATCCATTCATCAGAGATGGCTTTTATAAGGTTACCCTCAATTTCTTTTGGATTTATTTCTTTAAACATAAATATCACCCTTTAATTGTTATTAAGCTTTTTATAAAGTGCTATAATTTCTTCTCTGAGCCCTAAATTTTCTTCAAGCTTTAAAGATGGATCATTTTTAATTAAATATTCAACCTCACGTCCTGCCTTATGAAGCACATCTCTATCAGCAAAAAGGTCAGCAATTTTCATATCGGGAAGTCCGTGTTGTCTTGAGCCTAAAAAGTCACCGGGACCGCGAAGTTCCAAATCGGCATCTGCTATTTTAAAACCGTCAGCAGTATTTTTAATTACATCAAGTCTTTTCTTAGTATCGTCAGATTTATTGTCAGAAATTAAAATGCAATCAGATTTATATTTACCTCTGCCTATTCTACCTCTCAACTGGTGAAGCTGAGAAAGACCGAAACGCTCGGCGTTTTCTATAACCATAATAACCGCGTTAGGAACATCAATTCCAACCTCTATTACAGTAGTAGCGATAAGCAGTTGAATTTTTCCCTCAGAAAAATCTCGCATAACGCTTTCTTTTTCTTTTGAGGACATTTTGCCATGAAGAAGCCCTAAACTATAGCCCTTAAAATCATTTTCTTTTAATTTCTCGTAATATTCAGTTGCAGGTGTAATATCGAGAACCTCGTTTTCCTCAACAAGTGGGCAAACAATATATCCTTGTCTTCCCTCATTTAAAAACTTTTTTATATAGTTATAAATTCGTTGCCTATAATTTGTATCCACAAGATAAGTGTCAATCTTTTGTCTACCCTTTGGGTATTCATCTATAATACTTATATCAAGGTCTCCGTAAAGTATAAGTCCCAAAGTGCGCGGAATAGGTGTTGCCGACATAACAAGAGTATGCGGATTTTCACCTTTAGATGACAGTTTGCCGCGTTGAGCCACGCCAAATCGATGTTGCTCATCTGTAACAACCAAGCCGAGAGATTTGAATTCAACATCATCGCTTATAAGTGCATGTGTACCGATTATAATATCAATCTCGCCCGTTTTCAGTTGTTCTTTAATAACTGCTTTTTGTTTTTTGGTAGTAGCTCCCGTAAGTAAAGCCACCATTAATCCAGAATTTTCAAAAAAACCCTTTATTGTTTTATAATGTTGCTCAGCTAATATTTCTGTTGGTGCCATTAAAGCTGACTGATAACCGTTTTTAGCAGTTATATACATTAAAGCCGCGCAAACAGCAGTTTTGCCGCTTCCCACGTCACCTTGAACAAGCCTATTCATCGGTCTTCCCGATTTCATATCTTCAAAACACTCGTTTATAACCCTTTGCTGAGCATTTGTAAGCAAAAATGGTAATATTCCTTTAAAATCATCAAAGTAATTCTTTTCGATAAGACAAGCAGTTTTACCTCTTGAACGCTTTTTAAGAAATGTAAGACCTGCTTGCAGAACAAACAATTCTTCAAAAACAAGTCTTTTTTGAGCGGACTTTAATCCCTCTTTAGTTTTTGGAAAATGAATATTCCAAAGTGCTGTTTTTATATCACAAAGTCCGTTTCTTTCTCTAATTTCCAAAGGTAGTGTTTCAACCATTTCAACGCTTTGAAGCGCAGTTTTTACGAGTTTTTCCATAACCTTTGAAGAAATTGTTTTAGAAGCCTGATAAATAGGTTCAATTCCCCCAAAAGATGACTCCATAATTATGGGTGATGTCATCTGTTTTATGTAAAAATTACCGTCAACCCTACCGTAAAACAAATATTCTCTGCCCGTTCTAAGTCTGTTTGCAAGAAAATGTTGATTAAACATAGTGATGTGTGCAGTTGCAGAAGAATCTTCAACCATAAATTTAAAAATTGTCATACCCTTACGTTTTTCAATAGTTTCAATAGGGGTAATAATTCGAGCCTTTATGCACACATTTTCAAAAAATGAAGCTTCGCTTATAGGTTTTATATCGGTCCAATCAAGGTATTTCCTTGGATAAAAACGCAAAAGGGCACCGATAGTATCGATGCCCTTGGATTTTAAAACAACCGCTCTTTTCTCGCCGACACCCTTTAAAAATTGAATATCAGTAGCAGCAGTTATCATTTAAAACACTCCAGAAAATTATTCAACAGAAATAATATAATAGTAAACAGGCTGACCGCCGTTTATTACAGTAATTTCGGTCTTATCACCGTATTTACTTTGAATAAGCTCCTCTATAGCAGAAGCCTGACTTTCAGTAACATCTGCGCCATAGATAACAGTAACAAACTGACTGTCGCGCTTAATCATTTGCTTTAAGAGTTTCATAACTGTCTTTTCAAGGTCGGTATCAACATAAGTGATTTTACCGCCGAGAAGCGCCATTAATTCACCCTTTTTGATGTCGTGACCGTCAAACTGAGAATCTCTTGCCGCAAAGGTAATTTGACCTGTAGCAATTCTTTCAGCCGCTTTCTCCATTTCAATAGCGTTTGTATCATCATCACTGTCAGGATCAAAGCTAAGCATTGCAGTGATACCCTGTGGAATAGTACGTGTATGAAGAACTATTACTTTACGTGTACTAATAGAAATGGTCTGCTCAGCCGCCATAATGATATTTTTATTATTTGGCAACACAAACACAGTTTCAGCAGGTGTAGCCTCAATAGCCTTTAAAATATCATCTGTGCTTGGATTCATTGTCTGACCGCCTGAAACAACAGTATCAACACCTAAATCCTTAAATAACTCTTCAAGACCTGCGCCCGCGCTTACAGAAACAAATCCAACAGGCTTTGTAGGCTCTACAGGAGTAAATGTTTCGGTACGATCTGCACTCTTAGCAGGCTTTTTCTTAGAATTTTGCGCATCGTGCTTTGCTTTTTCGTGCTGATCGCGCATATTTTCTATTTTAAGGTGAACCAAAGAACCAAAGGTTAATGCATCTTCAATAGCATTACC
>JAFYNC010000133.1 GCA_017549905.1 Clostridia bacterium
AATAGATATTTTTTTTAAAGAAAAAGACCTGCCGAAAAGCATAAAGCCATAGGCATAAGACGGCTTACAGCAACCCTGAGGTCTAATTGCAATTAATTCGTTTTTTACTTCTTCACAAAAAGACATATATCCTCACCTTTTATGTATATCGCGGTGAACCGAAATACAGTCATAATTTTGTTTTTTCAAATGTTCACAGACAAGCTCTGCAAATGTGACAGAGCGGTGTTTACCACCTGTGCAACCAAAGGCAATAGTTAGTTGACTTTTACCCTCTTTTGCATATAATGGCACGGCACAGTCTATAAAATCTATAATTTTTTCTGAAAATAAAGTGCTGTCGTTACTGTTCATAACATATTCTTTAACTTCATTGTCAAGTCCTGTTTTATACTTTAAACTTTCAATGTAAAACGGGTTTGGTAGACATCTTACATCTATTACTAAATCAGCCTCAGTATCAGCACCATATTTAAACCCAAATGATTTACATTGAATCTTAAGCACACCGCGTGCGCCGTCAAAGAAAATTGCCGATAATTTTTCCTTCAACTGCGCTATAGAAATATAACTTGTATCAATAACATAATCCGCGCTTGAACGAATTTTATAAAGCAAATCCCTTTCTTTTTGAACGGCTTGCGCCAAAGACAATTCACTCTCAGCCAACGGATGCTTTCTTCTGTTTTCCTTATAACGACGAACTATAACTTCATCCATAGCATCAAGATATAGAATTTTAAAACTTGTGTTAGATTTTTTGAGTTGGTCTAATACATCAGAAATTTCAGAAAATAAATTTCCGCCTCTGACATCGGTAACAACTGCTAATTTATTAAGTTCGTTTCCGCTCTTGTTTGAAAGCTCAACAAAGGACGGAATTATTGCAGGGGGTATATTATCAACACAGTAAAAACCCATATCCTCAAGTTGTTTTGCGGCCTGAGTTTTACCTGCTCCCGACATTCCTGTTACTATTAATAACTCCATTTTCTACTCCCTACCTACAAATATAACCTCTGGGCAAAGTTTTACCCCATCATTAAGATATACTGTGTCAGAAACCTTTTGCATAAGCGCCCAAACATCACTGCAGGTAGCGTTTTTATAATTAATTATAAACCCTGCGTGCTTCGGGCTTACCATTGCGCCGCCGATACTTGCGCCCTTTAAATTATTCTTTTCAATAAGTGCTCCTGCAAAGTGCCCCTCAGGTCTTTTAAAGGTGCTGCCCGCACTTGGATATTCAAGCGGTTGCTTGGTTTTTCTTCTTAATAAAAAGTCATCCATTGCCGCTTTGATTTGCAGCTTTTCGCCCTTAGTCAATTTAAAGGTCACAGAGGTAATAACCATTTCTTTATCTTTAAAAATACTTGTTCGGTATCCAAGGCACATATCTTCTGCTTTGATTTGTTTGATGCTGCCATCTTTATAGATATATTCTGCAGATGCTACTACCTGTGATATTTCACCGCCATATGCACCCGCGTTCATATAAAGCGCACCGCCCACAGCACCCGGTATGCCAAAAGCAAACTCAAGTCCCGAAAGGCTGTTTTCCAAAGCAGTTACACAAACCGAAGCCAATGAAACCCCTGTTTGCGCAGTAACATACTCACCGTCTACAGAAATATCATTTAAATTAAGCGTATTTATTACAACACCCTCAATACCCTTATCAGAAACGAGCAGATTTGAGCCTTTTCCTAAAATGAAATATGGAATTTCAAGCTCATTTAACTTTAAAATCGCATTAGCCAACTGCTCTTTACTGCAAACCGAAACAAAAATATCTGCAGGGCCGCCTATTTTAAAGCTTGTATGAAGATTCATAGGCTCGTTTAGTCTATATTCAATTTTCTGTGTTTTGCAATATTCTTCAAAAGCCTTAAAATCCATAGCCGACCCCTTATAGAATTTTATTTGTATAAATCGCAGATATATGCCGCGCCGATTATACCTGCATCGTTACCTAAAACAGCAGCTTTAACATCGGCATTTAGTTTCATATATCTCGCATAGTTTTCACCCTTGAGATATTTTTTAATCGGATCGATAAGAGTATCTCCCTCTTTTGAAATACCGCCACCGATACAAATAATCTCAGGTTGGAAAATGTTTACATTATTTGCAATACCTACAGATATATACTCAATATATCTATCTACTACCAATTTGCCCGCAAAGTCACCCTTACGCATAGCTTCAAAAGCAGTAATTCCGTTGACCTTACTTATATCTCGATCGCAAAGTCCCCACATAACACTGTCAGGATACTTAATCATAGCCTGCTTTGTCTGACGTATAAGCGCAGTTGCGGATGCATAAGCTTCCCAACAACCATGTCTTCCACAAGAACATGCTTCACCATTCATTTCAATTACTGTATGGCCCAATTCTCCGCCTGCAGAATTATATCCAGAACGTATTTTACCATCAATAATAATACCGCCACCAACACCGGTGCCTAATGTAATCATTATAAAATCTTTGGTGCCCTTGCCTGCTCCTGCTACAAATTCGCCGTATGCCGCAGCGTTTGCATCGTTTTCAACAAAGAAATTTAAACCTGTTTTTTCTTTAAGCATACTTGTTAACGGCAAATCATAAAAATCAAGATTATTAGAATAGGTTACTATGCCGTTCTCTGCATCTATACAACCGGGAGTGCCTACACCCGCGGCCTCAATATCAGAAAGCGTAAGGTTTGCATTTGAAATAGCTTCAATCGCTACGGCTGCCATATCATCAACAATTTCTTCTGCCGGTCTTGGACAATTGGTTTTTCTCTTTGCAGTAGCTATAATTTTAAAATTTTCATCAACCACACCTGCAACAATATTTGTTCCGCCTAAATCAATTCCTAATCTATACATATTTATTTCTCCATATCTTTTAAAATGGGTCAACAGATTTGTTTTCAGTATTATCAGTTGCTTCATCATCTGTCATACCAAGTTTTTTAAGTAAATCCTCAGCCGCATTATAGCCAAGCTTTTTCTGTCTGCTGTTCATAGCGGCAACCTCAATAATTACCGCCAAATTCCTACCCGGCTTTACAGGGATTGTGAGCGACGGAATTTTAAGCTCTAATATTTCAGTGGTCTGATTTTCAAGTCCCATTCTGTCATACACCTTGTTAACATCCCAAGGTTCCATGTTAATAACAAGGTCAATTTTTTCAGTTAGTTTTACCGCACCTGCACCAAAAATACGACTTGCATTAATAATACCTATTCCGCGAAGCTCAATAAAATGACGTATATTATCGGGCGCTGTTCCAACAAGTGATTTGCTTGAAACACGTCTTATTTCAACCGCATCGTCAGCAATAAGTCTGTGACCGCGTTTTACAAGCTCAATAGCAGTTTCACTCTTACCAACACCGCTTTCACCCAAAAGCAAAATACCCTCACCATAAACCTCAACAAGAACACCGTGACGGGTAACACGCGGCGCTAAGTGAATATTCAAAAATGCAATAAGTGCCGATGTGAAATCAGATGTTGACTCAGCGCTTCGAAGCAGCGGCACACCATATTTCTCTGCAATTTCAACATAACTATCATTAATATCTAATCCTCGGCAGATAACAACGGCAACAGGTTTTCTTGAAAAGAAATCTTCAAGCCTTTGGCGTGATTTTTCATCAGTAAAACGACCTAAAAATCCTTCTTCACTTTTACCGATTATCTGTATACGGTTTTCATCAAAAAATTCAAAATAACCTGCCATATGAAGACCGGGCCTGTTAAT
>JAFYNC010000134.1 GCA_017549905.1 Clostridia bacterium
ATGGCTGCGGCACTTGCTATTGGCGGAACACTTTATCTTCTTAACTCTGCATGGGGCTTTGGCTCAGATGAACTTGCCGCACCTCAGGCTACACTTATGAAGCTTATTGTTGAGGGCGTAATGGAAGGAAATCTTCCTTGGGCGCTTGTATTTATCGGCGTGTTTATAGCAGTTGTTGTTGAACTTATAGGTATACCTGTGTTACCGTTTGCGATTGGTGTTTATCTTCCTGTTCAGCTTAATGCTTGTATTATGGTTGGCGGTGTTATCCGTCTTATTGTTGAAAAGCTTTCAAGCAAAAAGGCAAATAAGGACCAAGTTGTTAACGACGGTATACTCTTCTGCTCAGGTATGATTGCGGGTGAAGGTATAGTTGGCATTGTTCTTGCTCTCTTTGCAGTATTCGGTATCGACAAGGTGATTGACCTTTCAGGTAAGCTTGGAATATCACCTGCGGTTTCTAATATCGGTGGCTTAGTGCTATTTGCAATAATCATATTTACTCTTCTTAAATTCAGTATTTTAAGAAAGCGTAAAACAGAAGAATAAGCTATGAAAGAAAATTCCCCCCCCAAAAAGCCTTTTATAAAAAATATTAGTTGGACAAATGAGCAAGGCAAGGTAACACTTCAGATAGAAAATAAAGGTATTTTTAACTTTCTTGCGCAAAAACTCTTAAAAAAGCCAAAGATAAGTTATATTCATCTTGATGATTTTGGCAGTTTTGTTTGGACTAAAATTGACGGTGAAACCGATATTGTTGCAATAGGCAAAGAGGTTGAGGCAAAGTTCGGAGAAAAGGCAAATCCTTTGTATGAAAGGCTTTCACAATATTTAAAAACTCTTAAAAGTTATGGATTTATAGATTTCAAATAAAAATTTCCCTGTCGCAAGACAGGGAAATTTTTTATCTTTTATTCATTTCAATATATTCTCTGTGAGGTTGTACCGCCATATAAGCAGGACGAATAATTTTACCTGCGTTTATAAGCTCTTCAATTCTGTGAGCGCTCCAACCTGCTATTCTGGCAATAGCGAAAATTGGGGTGAACAGCTCGCGGGGAAGACCTAACATATCGTAAACAAAGCCACTGTAAAAGTCAACGTTTGCGCTGACACCTTTATACATTTTGCGCTCCTTTGCAATTACCTCAGGCGCTAATTCCTCTATTAAATCATAAAGTTCAAATTCTTTTGTAAGTCCTTTTTCTTCCGAAAGGTTCTTAACAAACTTTTTAAACACCTTGGCTCTCGGGTCGGACACAGAATAAATCGCGTGACCTATACCATAGATAAGACCTGCTTTATCAAAAGCTTCTTTATGCAAAATTTTAGCAAGGTAATTAGATACTTCTTCGCGGTCGTTCCAATCAGATACATTTTGCTTTATATCCTCTAACATATTAGAAACCTTAATGTTAGCGCCGCCGTGCTTTGGTCCTTTAAGAGAGCCTAATGCTGCGGCTATTGCAGAGTATGTATCTGTTCCCGAGGAGGAAACAACGTGGGTTGTAAAGGTGGAGTTATTACCGCCGCCATGCTCTGCGTGAAGAATTAAAGCTATATCAAGCACCTTTGCCTCAAGGGGTGAATACTTTCCGTCAATGCGTAGCATATGAAGAATATTTTCAGCAGTAGAAAGCTCGGGACTCGGCTCATGAATAAAAAAGCTGTTACTCTTCTTTGTGCCATAATTATAGGCATGGTAGCCGTAAACCGCAAGTTGAGGAAAACGTGAAATAAGCTGCAGACACTGCCTTAAAACATTGGGTATTGAAGTATCATCGGGATTAGCATCGTAAGAATAGAGGGTTAAAACGCTTCGTGCTAACGAGTTCATCATATCTGTAGACGATGCTTTCATTATAATATCGCGAACAAAATTATTAGGAAGCGGTCTGTATGAGAAAAGTAGTTTTTTAAATTCCGAAAGCTCGGTTTGTGTTGGAAGTTCGCCGAAAATTAAAAGGTAAATTACCTCTTCAAAGCCATAACGGTTGTCAGCAATTATACCGTCAATCAAATCTTCAACAGGGTATCCTCTATAATAAAGTTCACCTTTGCAGGGAACATCTTCACCGTTTATTTTCTTTTTGGAAATAACATCAGAAATTTCGGTAAGACCTGTAAGCACACCTTTACCGTTTACATCACGAAGACCGCGATACACCTTGTGTTCAAGGTATAAATTAGGGTCTATTTTATTATTTTCAATGCATTTATCAGCAAAAAACTGTATGTCTTTGTTATATATCAATTGTATCTCTCTTTCTAAAGTAATCTCTTTTTTAAAGTAATCTCTTTCTTAAATCTTCATTTGAAGCAGGGGATAAATAGCAAGGCGCAACATCAAAAACGGTTTTACAGCCTGATAAGCCCTCCTTATTCATTCGGTATGCGGCGCGCGCATAAGCTAAAAGCACAGAAGATGTGAATTCGGGGTTAGAATCAAGCCTTAGGCTATATTCAATAATATGTGTATTTTCATTATTTAATCCCGTTTTTCCACTTCTTAGTACCATTCCGCCGTGTGGAATACCGCTATGGTTCTGCTTCATTTCTTCCATAGTTATAAAATGAACTGTGGTGTCGTAATCTGCAAAATAGTTGGGCATTGTCTTAATTTCGGTTTCAATTCTTTTAAGGTCTGCGCCCTCTTCGGCTACTACAAAACATTCTCTTGTATGCTTTTGGCGGGTTGAAAGTGTTGGGTTTTCACCCTTTCTCACACTTTCAATAGCAGCCTCAACGGGAATTGTATACTGACGGGCATCAATCACCCCGTCTATTCTTCTTATAGCGTCAGAATGGCCTTGGCTTACGCCCTTGCCCCAAAATGTATAGTCGTTACCGTTTGGCAAAATAGCCTCTGCATAAAGGCGGTTGAGTGAGAACATACCGGGGTCCCAACCTACCGAAATCATAGCTATTTTTTTACCCTTCTTAGCGGTTTTATCAACATTGCTGAAATGCTCAGGAATTTTAGCGTGGGTATCAAAGCTATCAACAACATTGAAATGCTCTTCATGATAAGGTGTTTGAGTTGGCAGGTCGGTAGCAGAGCCGCCACAAATAATCAATGCATCTATATTTTCCTTGTGGTTTAAAATATCATCTATATGGTAAACTGCGGCACCGGTAAGTGTTTTTACAGTCTCAGGTGCACGTCTTGTAAAAACGCCGTAAAGCTCAGTATCGGGATTTTGTTTTATTGCACATTCAACACCGCGGCCTAAATTTCCGTAGCCTGCAATTGCTATTTTGATTTTCATTTTTCGCATCTCCAAATTTAAATTCACAAATATAATAACATTTTTTTGTTAATTTATCAATTATTAATTGCTAAAAAGTTGTGAATATAATTTAAAACCTTCTTTTTATCTGCCGACCAAAGCGGCGCAATTAGCGACTTTTTGTCGCCGTCACCTGTGATTCTGTGCACAACCGCATCTTGTGGTAAAATTTGAATACAAGCTTTTAAAATTTCTGCATATTCGTTTAATTTAAGGCAACGAAATTTTCCGTTTAAATATTCTTTTTCCAAGTCGGTATTTTTAAGCACATGTAACAGGTGAAATTTAAAGCCATCAGTTCCTGCGTTTATGCAAAACTTTGTTGTGTTCAAAGCGTCCTGCTTTGTTTCCTGCGGCAGACCTATTATAATATGTGTTACAACCTCAATATTAGCGTTTTTAAGTCTTTTCACAGCATCAAGATACACGTTATTTTCATACCCGCGGCGGATGTATTCCGCAGTTTTTTGGTTAGAGGTTTGAAACCCTAACTCTATAGTTACGGGTTTAATTTTATTTAGTTCTTTTAACATTTCTACTGTATCTTGAGGTAAACAGTCGGGTCTGGTTGCAATATTAATGCCGACTATATATTCGGGTGAAATAGCCT
Organism: Clostridia bacterium; assembly: GCA_017549905.1. Taxonomy (GTDB): domain Bacteria; phylum Bacillota; class Clostridia; order Oscillospirales; family Acutalibacteraceae; genus UBA737. The sequence goes on from JAFYNC010000134.1 coordinate 3,904, forward strand.
CTTTAAAAAGTTTTTCTAATTTATCAGTTGCGGCGTATGTATTAGTAAAAGGCTGAAAATACGCGATATATTTGCCGTCTTTTATTTTGTTTTCAACTCTTTTTTTTGCTTTTTCAAGTTGTTCTGTTATACTGTTTCCGCTTTCGGCAAATTCACCGCTTCCGCATTCTGAACAAAAAATACAGCCTTTATCTGAAAGTGTGCCATCACGATTCGGACAGGTAAACCCTGCGTCAATAGATAGTTTATAAACCTTGCAACCAAATTTTTCTTTGTAATATTGGTTTAGTGTTTTATACATAAATGTTACCTCTTGTATATTTTGGGTGTTTGTTGTAAAATATTATAGCATTTAAAAGCATATTAGTAAACAAGCGAAAGGAATAAATTATGGAAAGAGAGCTTTGGAAATACTTAAAAACCGCAGATAAGCCTATTTTGCTTTACGGAATGGGCAACGGTGCAGATAAAATTATAAATGTGCTCGAATTTTACGGTATAGAGTTTCAAGGCGTTTTCGCTAGTGACGGATTTGTAAGAGATAAGCTTTTTCATGGCAAAAAAATAATGTCCTACGGAGAGGCGAAAGAAATTTACGGTGAAATGATAGTTCTTTTATGCTTTGGAAGTGCAAGGGAAGATGTGCGTGAAAATGTGCTGAAAATAGCAAGTGAGCAAGAGCTATATGCACCCGAGGTTCCTGTAGTTGCGGGTGGACTTTTTTGCGAGGAGTATTATAACAGTAACAAAGATAGGTTTAATAAGGTTTATGAACGGCTTTCTGATGAGCAGTCGCGCAAGACCTATGAAAACCTTATAAAATATAAATTGAGCGGAAAAATTGAATATTTACTCGAATGTGAGGTCGGCGAGGACGAGCCGTATAACAGTTTTTTAAAGCTTAATAATACCGAAAGTTTTCTTGACCTTGGCGCTTATACGGGGGATACGGTTGCCGACTTTGTGAAAAGGGTAGACGGATATAAAAAAATATTTGCCGCCGAGCCTGATTTTAAAAACTTTAATAGGCTTGTTGCAAATACCGAAAATTTAAAAGATATTTTTTGTTTTAATGTTGGAATTTCTAACTTTTGCGGTTTAGCGCCTTTTAGTATGAACGGCGGCAGAAATTCTAAAAAAGAAAAAGGCACTAAAGAAATAGAGTTTAAAACTGTTGATGATTTAGTAGCGCAAAATGAGATTACATATATAAAAATGGATGTTGAAGGCGAAGAGGAAAATGCAATTAAGGGCGCTAAAAATACAATACTTAGAGATAAACCTAAAATGTTAGTATCGGCTTATCACAAAACAGAGGATTTAATTCTTCTGCCCGAAACAGTGATGAACATTCGTGACGATTATAAAATTTATATACGTCATTTTAAATCCTTGCCCGCGTGGGATACAAATTTTTATTTTGTTTAATTAATATAATCTGTTTTATGTGGCAATAAAGAAAGACCGCTTTGATTAAAAAGCGGTCTTTTAACATATAGACTTTAAAACTTAAAAATCGAGGATTGTTTTTTCGCCGTAAACATTTGTCCAATCCTTTTCAAAACCGTCAATAGCGGCATTGGTCATAGGATGTGATATAACGGCTTTCATTATATCATCAGTAATGGTTACGCACTGACAACCAACAGAAGCGCATTTATGTACCTGTTCAGCATTTTTAAAGCTTGCGGCAAGAACTTTACAGGGTAAATCATAAATTGCAAACTGCTCAACGATTTGTGCTACCACCTCGCAACCGTCACCAATAATATTATCAAGACGGTTTACGTAAGGAGCTACATAATCCGCACCTGCTTTAGCAGCAATAAGAGCTTGTGCAGGAGTGAAAATTGCGGTCATAAGAACCTTGACACCGCGCTTTTTGAGTTCCATTGTAGCCTTTAAGCCTTCTTCACAAATCGGAATTTTAACACAAAATTCACCGCCTGATTTTTCGTTCATAAGAACAGCTTCTTCAACTATTTTTGAAGCCTCTGTTTGAACTGTTTGAGCAAAGAAAAGTTTATCGGGTCCTATAATGTTACGGATATCTTTAACGATTTCCCAAAAATCTCTATTTTCTTTTGCAATAATAGAGGGATTTGTTGTAACACCTGAAAGAGGATAAAATTCATTGCAGTGTTTTATAGCGGCTATATCAGCCGTATCAAGTATATATTCCATTTTTATAAAACCTCCGTCAAAGTATTTGATTTATGTTATTAATATTAATACCCAAAGGGATATTTTCAATATTTTTAATTCTAAACAGTTCTTCAGCCGTAACCAAAGTGTATCCTTGTTTCTTTAATTCCGGCAAAATAACATCTAATGCTTTCGATGTATTATTCAAAAGATGCATACAAGCAACCGCGCCATCTGATATTGAATTTAAAACGGCGTTGATTATTCGCTCAGGTGTTGTTTCAGAAGACCATTCATTATCGGTGTTAATGCCGTGTCCCAAAAGAGGCAGCTTTAATTCAGCCATAGTTTGCATAACTAAATCGTTATATGCTATAAAAGGCAACCGCGCCATTTTAATATCATAGTTAAGTCGTCTTTTAACCTCTACTATAGGACTGAGCATTTCATCAACTATTTCCTGTTTAGAATTAAGTTCACAAAGATTAACGTGATTCCATCCGTGTGAAACAATTTGGAATCCATGGTCAATAGCATATCGCAGTTGATTTTGGGTTTCATCGTTAATCTTTTTGCCAATAATAGCAAATCCGGCTTTCCAACCATACGCCGATATTTTGTCTACCATTTCGTATACAAGCGCATTAGGACCATCATCAAAAATAAATGACATATATTTTTGCGACATAAAATATCAGTCCTTTATACTAATGTATAGGATTAAATTATTCCGATACCATTAATATCACAGAAGTTTTTGATAATCTCTGTGTTATCGCCGTAAGAAATAATATAATGCTGACACATAACATTTTGCGCAAATTTTTCGACATCATCTATAAAGATTTCAAGACCTGGCAACTGCGGTGCGGGTTGTGTCCAACCTGCTTCTTCCCACTTAGGAGGAGTTTTGCCCTCGCCTGTGAGCATATGCATATAATATTTACCATCTTCATAGAAAAGACGGCACATAGTAAGCTCGCCTGTTTTAACCTTTGAAACGTTAAGGATACCTTCAGATAATTCACCGAAAGCAGCAGGCATAACAGTTGTATCACCCATTGTTACTTCCTTCGGAATATAGTCAGGCACACCAGCAATAACGCTGTTCTGGAAAAATTCATAGAACTCTAAGTATGCTCCGCACTGACCTGTAAGTGCTTTTACTATTAACTGTGTAACATTACCGAGACAGTCATTTTCAGGGATAGTTGAAACACCCTCGCAGTCAGCAAGTAGCATAAAGATAGGAGCGGGAGGGAAACCTAAAAGCTTCTTCATACCGTCAACATCTTTTAAAGAAATTGCTTTGTAACCGCGTTCGTCAATAAGTGACTTGATAGCAAGATAATAACCTGCTGCCATTTCCATACCCTCGCGCTTTGCGGGTTTTAAGAAATTCCACTTTGACATAACATTATCAATAACCTCTGCCTTTTGCTCAGCAGTTATATTATCATATCTCTGTTTAATTTCGAGCATTTCAAAGGTTTCGATTTCGGGACCGATTTCGCGTTTTAATGAACTTCCGTCATAAAGAGTGCCGTAAAGATTCATATCGCGGTAGCCAGCCATACCAACACGAGCAAAACGAAGCTCCTTAGCGGCAGATGCAGCTTTTGCATAGTCTGCAACCTTTTTAGAATTAGAAGGAAGACCTATAATATCATAAACATATTTGAAGGTGTACCCTAAATCTCTGAATGTTTTGCGAAGAGCAGTTGTACCTGCTTGGTCAGCAGTAGTAACTATTCTGTCATCTTCTTTCCATCCGCAAAGTCCCCATAATACCATAGGAATATGGCGATACTTTTCTGTCACCTTTACAACTGCGTGGGTTGGAATCCAACCTGCAATGCAAACTACCATACAGTCAAAATCTTGACCTTCTAAAGCTTTATAAGCCTTAGCAATATCCTTTTCCTCGTAATCATCAGTTACGGGATACACGCTCACAAGGTCAAGACCCTCTTTTATAAGAGATTCTTCAGCAGCTTTACACTTATTAACAATAATATCAATAGGTGTATTAACCTCGCCAAAACCTACAAATGCGATTTTACTCATAATATTTTATCCTCCGCACTTAAAAAATTTTTATAACACTCGGTATAATCCGTACCTGACGGAGTGTATACCTTTTTGATTTTAACAATATTTTTGCAAATGCTCTTAACATCACTGTAAATACCGACGCCCACACCTGCAAGTATTGCAGAGCCAAGGCAAGCGGTTTCATTGTTTTCGAGTATTGCAATTTCTTTACCGGTCATATCTGCTTTAATCTGACACCAAAGCGGACTGCTCGAGCCACCGCCCATTGAACGTACTTGATCACAGGTAACGCCTAAGTAATCAAGGTTAGCTTTAAGCATACAAGCAACTGCTTCTAAAATACTTCTTACGGCATGTCCTCTCGTGTGCTCCATAGTAAGACCTAAAAATGCGCCCTTTGCATCAGGATTATATTTAGGCATTGTAGAGCCGCAGAGATAGGGAAGGAATACTAAGCCGTTGCTACCTGCCGGAATATTTTTTGCAAGTTCATCAAGTTCTTTAAAACCAAAGTTTTCACAAAAATTGTTTTTAAACCACTTGAGAGCGATGCCGGCAGTAGGTGTCCAAGAAAGAAGGCAATATTTACCGTCATAATTCTTATGACAAGGCACAATGCTATCAGGATTAAAGTCAGGCACAGTATCAGTGGGGGCAAAAACCACCATAGTAGTACCTGTCATTTCACTAACAACGCTCGAGTCGGTAATGCCGGCACCAATAGCGCCTGCAATCTGGTCAATGGCACTTGTAACAACTGCTACGCCGTTATATTCACCGATTTTCACACCGCTGTCGCAAAGTGTTGGAAGCCATTCTTTTTCGGCACCGATGAATTGGAGCATTTCATCCCACCAGCAGTCGTTCTTAATATCGTAATAGATGGTTGAAGACTGCAATGTTTTTTCGGTAACAAACTCGCCTGTAAGCTTATAAAGCAAATAATCCTCAAGTAAAAATACCTTTTTAATTTTATTATGTATTTCAGGTTTGTTTTGCTTAATCCATAAAAGCTTTGCGGCAGGCCAAGTGGCTGTAATTTCAGGCTGACCTGTGATTTCGTAAACACGCTTTGTGCCAAAGTGAGCCTTAATTTCGTCTGCTTGTTTTGCAGCGCGGTTATCAAGCCAAACAATAGCATTCATTAAAGGATTATCATTTTCATCGGTCACAATAAGAGTTTCACACTGAGTATCAATTGAGAAAGCTGAAATTTCCAAGCCTTCTGAAACTTCTTCGTAAGCTTCTTTAAAAAGCTTCACATAATCATCAGCGGGGAATTCTACCTCGTCACCCGAAACTATAAGCGTATAATCCTTAGTGGCGGATTTTATCATATTACCTTCAGTATCAAAAACGGCACATTTAAGTGAGGTTGTGCCTATATCTGCACCTAAAAGGTATTTCTTATTTGTTTCTTTCATCATAAGCCTTTCTTACAGCAGCCATCATTTCTTCAGCCATAGCAGCAGGGTCTTCTGCTTTGCAGATGCCGCTTGAAGAACCTGAACCGTCAGCGCCTGCCATAATGATGTTGTAGCAGTCGTTACCACAGCTAATACCTGCTGATGGCAATACCATTATTTCGGGATTAACCTTTTTAACGAGGTCAATACAAGCGTCAACATATTCTCTGCCAACTGCAATACCTGTGCCTATAAGTTCGCTTGGCTCTGCAACCAATATATTAGGATTCATTTCGGCAATAGCTTTAATTTCATCCTCTGTATCAGCGCAAACTATTGTAGCTAAACCTACCTCGTCAGCACGTTTGATAGCTTCCTTAACCTCATCAAGAGTTAATTTGCATTCAGCGTGGTTAAGCATAACGCCTACGGCACCTGTTGCTTTTACAGCTTCGGGAAGAATTGTACCCATACCACGACCTACCGGAATACTATCCATATGCTGTGAATAAACGTGGATTCTGTCAGATGTATTTTCGGCAATAAGACGTAAATCAGTTGTCTGAACGTCTGCAATAACATCCATATCATACTTCTGAGCAAAGCCGTCAATTTTCTTCATAAGTTCGAGTAATTCCTCGCCATATAAATAGGCTTTAGGACCAAACTCGAAAAAAGGAGTTGAAATTTTATAATTTTTAACCATCTTAAATTTCCCTCAAATTATCTTTTCTGTTGGAGATCGAAGCGACTATCGTATGCTTTTTCTTCGTCTGTGAATTTACGTAATGTGTTAATAACTTCGCCATTGTTCCACTTTCTGTCGATTTCAGCATCGCCAATACCCATAACGGTTACGTTAACCTGGCGACGACGTGCACGAACATGATCCCAGTCAATGAAGTAAACGTGTGCGAATTCGCCACCGTCTAATTCACCATCTTTAATTGTCATAGTTTCGCTTCTGCCGAAGAATACAGAACGAAGATGTCCGTCAGTGTTCATACTTGTATAGTTGCCGGGTTCGTTAACATAGCGGCCAAACTGTGCATGGATAGGACCGGGATGACGATAATCGCCTTCGTTTGTATAGTCGGGAATTAACTTTCTCATAATGTCGAGAAGGTCGTGTTGTAAATATTCAAGGTCAAATGAATCAATATCATGTGAGCATTCCTGAACCATAACTGAGCAGGTTGTGTGGTGAGAAGCGATTGTTACTGTACCGTTTTTAACACCTGATGCTCTAACGATTTCAACGATTTCTTTTGAAATGTCGTGGAAGGTGGGTATCCAACCTCTTGACTGTAACTCTAACTCTTTTTGAAAAAATTTAAATTCCATTTTTGTTTCCTCCAAAATTTTTAATTTTATTTTTTATTTGTTGAGTCGTTCGCCCACTGCACCGCCTGGATGCACCAAAGCAAACTGCTCATTTTTGAAATTTGTTTCTTCCATAAGTGCAGTTTGAAGCACATGGAAAATTACTGCAAGTGAGGTTGAAGATGTAGTTCCCTGACAGTTATATTTATCTGTTTCACGGTTTACATACTGCTTCAAAACAACATCTGCTGAAATTGCCAATGGAGATTCAAGGTTTTCGGTAATTGTAATAACCTTAACGCCCTTTGCTTTGCAAATATCAAGTATTGGCAAAAGTTCTTTTGTTTTGCCGCCGCGAGAAGCAAAAACACATACATCGCCTTTTTGCAAAAAGCCTGTTCCTCCGTGCACCGCTTCAGCAGGTGATATAAATCTTGCGGGTTGGTCAATACAGCACATAAGGTGTGTAAAATGCTGACAGATAATTCCGCTATGTCCACAGCCTGTAGCACCAATACGCTCAGCGTTTTTAAGTAATTCAACTGCTTTAGAAAATGCATCCTCATCAAAATAATTTTGCATTTCATTTATGCATTCACACTCGATTTTATAAACTTGTTTTGCGAGTTGTAATGATTCATTTTTCATAATATCCCTCCGTTCAAAAACCAATTAACATTGCTGTTTGTTTGGCTTATTTAACCATATTTCTACATTCTATAATTTTACACTATCATTATCTAAAGGTCAACAGAATTTTTGTTTTTTATATATTTTTTTAATATTTATATATAACAGTAATTTTTATACAATAAAAAGTGCATAAAATGTGGCTGAGGAAGTCTTTTTTACGCCTTGTTCGATTCCCATCTATATTAAAAAGAGAAATCGCACCTAAAGGCACAACTTCTCTTTTTGGAGCGGGTGATGGGAATTTGTCTCGGCACTGCCGTTAGGAACGTAGTGCAGCTCGTCAATGGCTTTCCACACCTTTGCGCGCACTTCCTCGCGCACGTCGGGATGGTTGTTTATAACCCTTGAAATAGTGGTTATTGAAACACCGCTATATTTGGCAACATCTTTAATGGTCATAACTTTTACCTTTGAAAATACGGTGGAAAAATGTTTGAAAACGTCGAACTGAAAACGTTTTCAGTCGTGTACAAATATATTTAACTATATTATTGTGCGCAAAATTTATGAAATATGCACATTGTTCAACTAAAATTTCTTTCAAGAAGACGAAAAAATCCCAAGCAAACTGCTTGGGATTAGTATTTTACGGAATACTACCAATATCCGAGTTCTCGGCCCCTTTTGTGAAGTAATTGTGCTAAGAGAAGGTAGCCGGTTTTGTTAAGGTGAACATCGGTAGAACTGTTATTAAGTCTTAAACAGGGTGGAATAATTTTTTGGCTTGATGCAATTTGGGTTTTATCAAGGTCGGTTAAAATAAGGTGAAGAGTATCTTCAAGAATGGATTGGTCTGTTGCGGCAGTTCTAAAGTCAATTGCTTTATCGCCAAAAGCTTCAATAAAGTATTTGGTAAAGATATTGTCGGTCCAATAAGGAATAATGACCAGATAGTTATCGTTGCCACGGTAATCTATCATTTGCTGGTGCTGTGCAATAAGTGCTTTATAATCGTTCTTGTTACTGCCGTAACCACCGTTACAACCCATAAGGTAAATATCGCAATGGTTTGTTTTGGCAAGGTCTGCCGAAGCAAATTTGGCTCTGGTACCTTTTTTTATTGTAAGAGCGGAATCAAAACCGCTGGTTCTTTCGAGGTAAACCTCACAACTGCGGTCGGACCAATCAAAGTTCTTAAAAACAAGCTTGTATTGTCGTGAACCGATAGTTATATTGTTTATTGGCATTTCTCTACCAAGGGGAGGAGTAAGACGAATAACCTCGCCATCGGCAGTTTCAAATCCGTTGCCTTTGCCATCGCCAATGCGAACGCTAACATCACCTGCTTTAAAGGTGATTTGGTTGGATGTGAAAATTTTTAAAGCACCTTGGCGAGCCATAATAGTTATGGTATCTTCGCCGCCGTCACCACCGTTAAGAACGTCGTATTTATTGGTGCCAAGCATATTATTAAGCAACGAAGGGAAGTCGTTACCGTTTATCATACGCATACCTTCTGTAAGGCTGTCACCCCAACAAGAAACTATTAAACGTGGAGCCGGAG
>JAFYNC010000016.1 GCA_017549905.1 Clostridia bacterium
AGGCTATAGTTATCGGTGGTGGCGTGGGTTGTGCTATTGCTTATCCTCAAGCAAAGGCTCTTTATAAAATGGGCGTTGATACCACAGTTATTGCAGGATTTAGAAATAAGAATATTGTTATCCTCGAAGATGAAATGCGCAAGGTTTCTAATAGTTATTATATAACTACTGATGACGGAAGTTATGGTGAAAATGGCTTTGTTACAGATGTTTTAAAACGTCTTATTTCAAAGGATAACTATGATTTAGTTATTGCAATAGGACCTATACCAATGATGAAGTTTGTATCGCTCACTACTAAGGAATATGGAATTAAAACTATTGTAAGCCTTAATCCTATTATGATTGACGGTACGGGTATGTGCGGTGGTTGCCGTGTAACTGTTGGCGGCAAAACCAAATTTGCTTGTGTTGACGGTCCTGATTTTGACGGTCATGAGGTTGATTTTGACGAGTTAATGCGCCGAAACAGTTTCTATCGAGAGACCGAGGCTCACCTTTGCAGATTGGAGGAGAGTATTAATGACTAATATGTCTCCCAACAAAATACCAATGCCCGAACAAGAACCTCTTATCAGAAATAAAAATTTTGATGAGGTAGCTTTGGGATATACTGCCGAAATGGCTGTTGAAGAGGCTAACAGATGCTTAAATTGCAAAAATCCGCTTTGTGTTTCAGGGTGTCCTGTTAATGTGCAGATACCTGATTTTATCTCGCTTATTTCAAAAGGTGATTTTAAAGCGGCTTATGAAAAGATAGCCGAAACCAATTCGCTTCCTGCTGTTTGCGGCAGAGTTTGTCCTCAGGAAAGACAGTGCGAGGGTAAATGTGTAAGAGCGATAAAAGGCGAAAGTGTTGCAATTGGCAGACTTGAACGCTTTGCAGCTGATTTTTATTTAAAAAATTGTGAAAAAATAATTTCCGAAATTAATAGAAACGGTAAAAAAGTTGCCGTAGTTGGCGCAGGTCCGGCAGGTCTTACTTGTGCGGGCGACCTTGCAAAAAAAGGATATAGCGTTACTGTTTTTGAAGCATTTCATAAACCGGGCGGAGTTCTTGTATACGGTATACCTGAGTTTAGACTTCCTAAGAAAATTGTAGAACAGGAAATAGTTGAACTTAATAACTTAGGTGTTGAAATTAAGACTGATATGGTAATAGGCAAAATATTGTCGGTTGATGAAATCATTGAAATGGGTTATGATGCGGTTTTTGTAGGCTCGGGTGCAGGACTTCCTCGGTTTGCGGGAATTGAGGGTGAAAGTTCTGTTGGCGTATATTCTGCTAATGAGTTTTTAACCCGTATAAACCTTATGAAAGCCTATGACGAGCAGTATGCTACACCAATTAATAAAGCAAAATCTGTAGCAGTTGTCGGCGGCGGTAATGTTGCTATGGATGCTGCGCGTTGTGCTAAGCGCCTTGGAGCTGAACACGTTTATATAATTTATCGTCGCGGTGAGGACGAAATGCCTGCACGTCGCGAAGAAATTCTTCATGCAAAGGAAGAACAGATAGAGTTTTTATTACTTTCTAACCCAACTAAGATTTTAAGTGATGAAAACGGCTTTGTTAAGGCTATAGAGTGTATTAAAATGGAACTTGGTGAGCCTGATATTTCGGGCAGAAGAAGTCCCAAGAGTATTGATGGTTCAGAGTTTACGGTTTCTGTAGATTCTGTGATTATGGCTTTGGGCACATCACCTAATCCGCTTATTAGAATAACTACAAGCGGTCTTGAAACCAATAAACGAGGTTGTTTTGTGGTTGATGAAAATATGCAGACTACAAAGAAATCGGTTTATGCAGGCGGCGATGCCGTAACAGGTGCCGCAACCGTAATACTTGCTATGGGTGCAGGTAAAACCGGTGCAAAGTCTATTGACGAATATTTAAAAAATATTTAAAAAACTCTTGACATTTTCGCAAAAGGGTGTATAATGTAAACACAATGAAGTAGTACGTGATGCGTCCTCACCCTCAAGCGTTCAGTTAAAGGGTTAATAAAGTTTCATTATTTAATGGTATCTTTATGCGTGGATGTTTTGCGTCCACGCTTTTTTTAAACCTATTTGGAGGTGCGTCAGCATTAGCAGTAAAGAATTAGCCATCAACGAAGATATTAAATTTAAGGAAGTTCGTGTAATTTCCAACGACGGTTCACAGCTTGGAATTATTCCAATTTCAAAAGCTATTGAAGCAGCTTATGCCGCAGAGCTTGATTTGGTTTGTATTTCACCTAACGCCGAGCCGCCTGTTTGTAAAATTATGGATTACGGTAAGTATCGTTTTGAACAGGCAAAGCGTGAAAAAGAAGCTAAGAAGAACCAAAAGGTTATGGAAGTTAAGGAAATTCGCTTAGGTCTTAGTATTGATGTTCATGACTTTGAAACCAAAGGTAAGCATGCAATTCGTTTCTTGCAGGACGGTAATAAGGTAAAGGTTTCAATTCGTTTCCGTGGCCGTGAACTAGGTCATCCCGAAATTGGTATTGACACTATGAATCGCTTTGCAGAATTTTGCAGTGAGTATGCTTCGGTTGAAAAGGCTGCTAAGATGGAGGGACG
>JAFYNC010000135.1 GCA_017549905.1 Clostridia bacterium
CTTTGTCTGAATTCATTAAGCTTTTCAGGTTTTTCGGGGTTTTCTACATTATATATCATAGCGGTAGTATAACTTTTATTTTCCACTGTTTTACGGGTGAGTAACACAAGTCTGCCATTTTTGACAAACATTTCATTGCTGAAATAATATCCTTTTTCTTCTAATTCTATTTGGGATACTTTTTTTGCCTCTTTGCTTGTGCTTACGATGCTAATTGCAAGGTTTTTGGGTGAATAAACATAAATATATTTGCCATCGGTTTTCACTATATCAGCTTCGTCTACACCCTTTACCTGTTCATTTGTTTCTGAAATATCCTCGGCATCTTCTTTTACATTTGAGGAACTGCTGTTTTTATTTGTACCGGCAACAGTAGTAGAAGTAGCCATATCACCCTCAGCTATATCTATAGCTTCATCATCGGTCACATATTCATAAATCCCACCGTTAAGTTTTGTGCTGTTTAATTTTTTAAGCGCCTTATAAATATCTTTATATGAAGTTTCGGCAGATTCTTCATTCGCCACAGATAATGGATTTTTTATAAAACTATCCACCGCAAAAAGTGAAACGAACATTATTGCTATCATAGCCACTGCGGTCATCGTTCTAAAGACAAGTGTTTTAGGTTTAGATTTTGAATTTCCGTTTTCTTCTATTTTCCTTAAAACCTTTTGCTTTATATATTTGTCAGGCTTAATGTTATCTATTTGATTTTTATAATTATCATCAAACATCAAAATTCCTCCTTCAAGGTGTTTTTAAGTATCTGTCTTGCTCTGTATAAGTGAGTTTTAACCGTTGAGGGCTTTGTGTTTTCAATTTTTGCAATTTCTTCAACAGAGTATCCGCAATAATAATGAAGATGTATGACAGTACGGTATTTAATAGGCAGTTTTAACACTTCTTCTATCACATTGGTTTCGGAAATATTATCTGTTACAGAAAGATTTTCATCTAACTGCTCGGTGTGTTTGAACCAAAATGATGTTTTCAGACTGTTAGTGCAGTTTATGGTAATGCGCAAAAGCGTTGCTTTTAAATGCTCTTCGCTTTCAATTTTACTCCATATTTTCATATAGCGCAGAAAAACTTCCTGCAAAACATCGTCGCTGTCAGCCTTACTTTTTGTGCGCACAAAAGAAAGCCTGTAAACCATATCAGCATATTTGATAAATGCATTTTCAGGTTTTGCGAAATCATTGTTTTTTAAACATTCCGTACTTTTCATAATCACGCCCCCTCATACCTAATACTTTTAAGACACCAAAAAGGTTTCAAAATTTTTCCAAAACAAAAAACCGAGGAAATAATTCCTCGGTTTTAAAAGATTAAATTATTCTTCTGTTGCAGGCTCTTCAGTTGTTTCATAAACCACTTCATCAGCAGTTTCTTCTACAACCTCTTCCTTAACTTCAGGTTCTAAAAGAGCGCGGATTGAAAGACTTACACGCTTCTTTTCTAAATCAATAGCGGTAATCTTAGCTTCTACCTCTTGACCTACAGTTAATTCATCCTGTGGCTTTGCAATGTGTTTATTTGCAATCTGTGAAATGTGGATAAGACCGTCAACACCGGCAATAATACGTGCAAATGCGCCGTATGTAGTCATGCTAACGATAGTTGCCTTAACAACATCATCAACCTTATAGTTATTCTGGAAGATAACCCAAGGATTTTCATCTTCCTTCTTATAGCCTAAAGAAATCTTTTTCTTATCAGCATCAAGAGCTTTAACGTATACTTCAACAGTATCGCCAACCAAAACAACCTCAGAAGGATTCTTGATTCTTGCCCAAGAAAGTTCTGAAATGTGAACCATACCGTCCACACCGCCGATATCAACAAATGCACCGTAGCTTGTGAGTGACTTTACAGTACCTGTGAAACGGTCGCCAACTGCAATTCTTTCCCAAATCTTAGACTCAGCAGCCTTCTTTTCTTCAATAAGAACGCTACGGATAGAACCGATAGCTCTGCGGCCTCTGCCGATTTCAATGATACGGAAAGATACTTCCTTGCCCTTTAAATCTTCTAAAGAATCGTTTTTAGAAAGGGTTGCCTGTGAAGCCGGAATGAATACTCTAACATTGTTGGTGTAAACCACAACGCCGCCCTTAATAATATCCTTAACGAAACCGCTTAAAATTTCGCCCGAATCCTTGGCGGCAACTATATTGTCCCAACCGGCAATAGCATCGTAACGGCGCTTAGAAAGCATAGCGGTTCCTTCCTGATCGCTGATTTTCATAATAATAAGATTAATCTTATCATCAACTTTTACTTCGTCCATCATATTTGCATCAGGATTAGAAGAATATTCAGCAGCTGTAACATAACCTGTTACACCTCTGCCGATGTCCACTGTAATTTCAGTGGGATTAACAGCTATAACTGTGCCTTCTACTTTTTGGTCGCCTGTTAAACTGCTAAGAGATGCTTCGAATGCTTCCTCGTCGGTCATTTCTTCGAAGCTTTTTTGAACAGATTCTTTTACCTCCATCTGTTCTTCAACCGGTTGTAAATTTTCTGACATGGTTCTAATAACCTCCTTTATTATACCCGCAGGTGTAGATGCACCTGCCACCACCCCAACAGAGCCTCCCGATAAAGCTGCAGAGTTCGGTAATTCCTCTGCCGTTTCTATAAGAAAGGTTCTTTCACAGTTTTTAGAGCAGACATCAAACAACTTTGCTGTGTTTGAACTATGTCTTCCGCCGATTACAATAATATTATCGCAAATCTTTGAAAGTTCATCTGCCTCCTCTTGTCTGTTTGAGGTAGCGTTACATATTGTATCAAATATTTTCGCATTTGTACATACTTTTTTTAATTTTTTTTGCATTTCTCCCCAAATTTTTGCATTAAAAGTGGTTTGGGATACAAAAATTATCTTTTTTTCTACAAAATTATCATATTTTATAAGTAAATCTTCAAGTTCATTCTCGTCTGCAACCACAAAACATTCATCAAAACAGTGCCCTACAATACCTTTTACCTCTTGATGAGCCGAATCACCCGCGATTAAAGTTACATATCCTTCTCTACTGCTTTGACTTACAATTTTATGAATTTTAGCAACAAAAGGACAGGTTGCATCTGCTACTGCTACCCCGAGATTTTGAGCTTCATCTATAACAGATTTTTCTACACCGTGTGAACGGATTACCAAGGTTTCACCCTCGGTTACCTCTTTTGGTGAATTTACAATTCTTACACCCTTTTGTTCAAGCTCAGCTACTAATTGAGGATTAAGAATTATAGGACCTAAGGTGCATACCTTTTAGCCCTTTTCTAATAAATCGTATACCATATTAACTTCGCGGTCAACACCAAAGCAAAAACCTGCAGTTTTGGCTAAAGTAATCTTCATTATTTTCCCTTTATACCCTCTTCTATTATTTTAAGCAAAAGTTCTAAAGACTGTTCAAATTCATAACCAGTAGTATCTGCAAGAACGGCATCGTCCGCCTTTTTAAGCGGAGAAATTGGTCGGTTCATATCATTATAATCTCTCTGCACCATATCCTTATAAACATCTTCAAAGGTTACATTTTCACCCTTTTCACAAAGTTCTTTATAACGACGCATTGCTCTATCCTCAGCAGAGGCGGTAAGATAAATTTTAAGTGTAGCATTTGGAAGAACAACTGTACCAATATCTCTGCCATCCATTACAACGTTGTTATCCTCTGCCAATTTTCTTTGCATATTAAGTAAAAATTCTCTCACCTCAGGCTTTGCAGAAACGGCAGAAGCCATCATTGAAGCCTTAGGTGTTCTTATTAAATCCGAAACATCGTTTCCGTCTAAAAATACGCGCTGTTCACCATTTACAAACCTAATATACGCGGTTGTATTATTTAAAACATCGCCAATTTCACAATTAAGGTCTGTATCATATCCTAAATTTAAAAACTTTAAGCCCACTGTTCTGTAAAGTGCGCCTGTATCAACATAAATAAAGCCGAGCTTCTTAGCAACTGTTCTTGAAAGAGTGCTTTTACCTGCTCCTGCAGGTCCGTCAATAGCGATAGAAACCATAATTAAAACCTCCTACATATTTTTACCTGCAACATAACCTGTAGAAAAAGCTATTTGCAAATTAAATCCGCCTGTAAAGGCATCAACATCAATAACCTCACCCGCAAAGAAAAGTCCTTTAACTATTTTAGATTCCATTGTGGTGGGATTTATTTCCTTAACCGAAATTCCGCCGCTTGTAATAATAGCTTCCTCAACAGGTCGAAAACCTTCAATATGAAGAGGCAACGCTTTAAGCAGTGCACATAAATTTCTTCTTTGCTCACGGCTTATCTGATTAACCTTTGTACTTGAGTCAATACCCGAAAGCCTGACTACTACAGGAATAAGGCTTTTAGGCAACAACTTGTCCAAACTGTTTGAAAAATCTTTATTTTTCTGCTCTTCAAAATCTCGCAAAATTCTATTATCTAATTGCTCTAAGGTTAAAGCGGGTTTTAAATCTATATATGCAATATATTTCTTTTTTTCTAAATTTTTAATGTAAGCCGATGCGCTAAGCACCAAGGGTCCCGAAACGCCGAAATGTGTAAACAACATTTCGCCAAGTTCCTTAAAAACAGGTTTTTTCTTGCCATCTTCAAAAACAGAAAAGGTTACGTTTTTAAGTGACAATCCCGAAAGATGACTACAAAATCCCTCGTGACAAATAAGAGGCACTAAGGATGGTTTTATATCGGTAACAGTATGCCCAAGTTCTTGAGCTAACCTATATCCGTCACCCGTTGAGCCTGTAACAGAATATGACATACCACCCGTAGCAATAAGGCAACTATCTGCGCAAATACTGTTGCCGCTACTTAAGACAACTTCACTTATAACGCCGTTTTCAGTTTTGATTTCAACCACTTTATCATTAACCGTTTTAACACCGGCTTTTCGAGCCGTTTTTACAAGTGCGTCAACTATATCCACCGCTTTATCTGAAACAGGGAAAACTCGGTTTCCGCGTTCTGTTTTAAGAGGCACACCCGCACCTTCAAAAAACCCCATAACAGAAGAAGACGGAAAAGCAGAAAAGGCAGAATACATGAATCTGGGATTTTTAGCAACATTTAAAAGCAAGGTATCAATATCGCAATTATTAGTAACATTGCATCTGCCCTTGCCTGTTATCATTAGCTTTCTTCCGGCACGCTCATTTTTTTCAATAAGCGTAACGTTAGAATTCGTATTGTGCTTCGCAGCCGAAATTGCCGCCATAAGACCCGCAGGTCCTGCACCGATTATTACTATGTTCTTCATTCTTTTCCTGCCTTTTTAATCTTTAGGTAATAATTTTACACTATTTATAAGAAAAAGTAAACCTATTTTTTTATCTTACAGCCATTGTAATAATAGGTCAATATTTCCTTAAAATCACTGCCTTGCTTCGCCATACAGTCTGCCCCGTACTGACTCATTCCAACCGAGTGTCCGTAACCGTAAACCGTGAATTTAAATCCACCTTCACTATATTCTGTTTCAAAGCTTGCTGAACGCAAATTTAAAACACTGCGAACCTCGTTACCACTCATTTCTTTGCCGCAAACACTTATGCTTTTAACCATGCCCGATTTGGTTTTAGAAAGGTTAGTAAAATAATTTTTTTCCTCGCCCTTAAAATCTATTTCACCAAATTTTTCTTTTATTTCGGTCGCACTGAAAGTTTCTTCAGATATGTAATCACTATGAAGTTTATCCCATTCACTTAGTACAGGCTCTAAATAAGGAAATGCTTTACCCCAAACATTTTCACTGCTTTCTGTTTTGCCGCATGAAAGCGCGTGGTAAACCGTCAAAGCGAGTTCTCCGTTATACGTCACTTTATAACCCTTA
>JAFYNC010000136.1 GCA_017549905.1 Clostridia bacterium
TATTTGATTTTGAAATCAAAATCAATTCGTAATTCGGAATGCGTAATGCGGAATTATCTCTTTACAATTTTAAAAAATAATGGTATAATTAGTGTGCAACACAAAGTTAATATTTTATCCAAGAGATTACGATTTTGTTTCGGCAAAAACGCATTCTCTTTGTTTTCGTATTCAATTGGATAAGAAAACTTTGTGTTGCAGCAATCAGAGAAGCGTTTTTCGTGCGCGGGCTCTGCTTGCGCACTTTTTTGTTTTGTGAGGAAAAAATGAAAGAAACAATAAACCAAAGGATTACAAAATACAGAAGATTCAGAGGCTATACACAGGCACAAATGGCAGAATGGCTCGGTATGAAATCAAGCACCTATTCTCAATGTGAAAGAGTTGGAAAAATAACCTGTGATCAGATAATTTCAATTTCTGAAATCCTTAAATTAGATGTAGGTACTCTGCTTTATGGTGAGAAAAAAGCAAGACCGCCTATCACACCGCCGCAAGAATTAGACTTCACTCTTATGGAAAAAAACATAATTAAAATTATCCGCAATCTAAAAAAGCAAGACCGCGCAGATGTATTTGAGTTTATACAACAAAAATATAATAAGTCTAAATAAAAAAGCAGTATGCTTAAGCATACTGCTTTTCTGTTATTTATGCATAAGTTTTTCTATTTCTTTTGCGGCATTGTCAAGATAGGTGCAATCAAAATGCTCAAATGCGCCGTTATCCACCATTTGCGCCAAAGATGTGTCGATAGGCATTTTTGCAAGCAAGGGAATACCTAATTCCTCTGCTATACCCTCACTGCCCTGACCAAAAATATGAAATTCCTTTTTACAGTCGGGACAAACCACATAGCTCATATTTTCAACCATACCTAAAACTTCGATATTCATCATTTTTGCCATATTATAGGCTTTTTTAACGATGAGTGACACCAAGTCCTGAGGAGAGGTTACAATTACTGTGCAATCAAGCGGAATGCTTTGGAAAACAGTGAGCGGAACGTCGCCTGTGCCGGGGGGACAGTCAATAAACAAAAAGTCAAGGTCGCCCCAAACAACATCGTGCCAAAACTGTTTTACTGCGCCTGCAATAACAGGACCGCGCCAAACAACAGGCGAATCTTTTTCTTGGAGCAATAAATTTATAGACATAATTTTAATGCCTGTTTTGGTTTCGGCAGGTAAAATGCCTAATTCGTTTTGCATTGCGCGAGAGTTAATACCAAAGGTTTTTGGTATTGAAGGGCCTGTAATATCGGCATCGAGAATACCAACCTTATATCCCATTCTGTTCATAAGCACCGCAAGCATAGAGGTGGTCATAGACTTACCTACACCGCCCTTGCCGCTCATAACACCTACAACGTGTTTAATATTGTTATATTCGCCTGTTGGCTCTATAAGACTTTTAGGGTCACGCGAGGAACAACTGCTCGAACAAGACGAGCAGTTACCCGAACAACCACTGTTTTTTTCTTCTGACATTTAAAACACCTTTCTCAAATTAACAACATTAAGCTTTTGTTTCGCAGTAAAGACAACGGTAAACGCGGTTTTCTTTATCTGCAAGAGTGAAAATATGTGGCAACTCCTGCTCTGTCATAGAAATACAGCGCGGATTTTTACATTTTAAAACATCAACTAATTTTTCGGGCAATTCAATGGTCTTTTTCTCAACAATTTTATTGTCCTTAATAATATTAACTGTAACATCTGGGTCAACAAAGCCTAAAATCGCGGTATCAACCACAATGTCTGCATCGATTTTAATTATATCTTTCTTACCCATTTTGCGACTGGGGGCATTTTTAATAAATGCAACCGAACACTCAAGACTGTCAAGCCCTAAAAGGTTGTAAATTTTCATACCCTTACCTGCGGTTATATGGTCGATTACAATTCCGTTTTTAATGGTATCTACCTGCATTACTCTACCTCCAGAAGCTTTAAAATGAGCGCCATTCTCATAATTTTGCCGTTAAACACTTGTTTAAAGTAGCAAGCGCGCGGGTCATTATCTATTGCAACGCTAATTTCATTAACACGGGGAAGCGGATGCAAAATGCTCATATCTTCTTTAGCATTTGCAAGTTTTTCGGGTGTTAAAATATAACTGTCCTTGAGGCGCAAATAGTCCTCTTCGTTAAAGAAACGCTCTCTCTGAACGCGGGTCATATAAAGAATATCAAGGTCTGCCATCGAACCCTCAAGGTCGGTGGTTTCGGTGTATTTTATACCCTCTTTTGTAAGGGTTTCTTTAACATAATCGGGAATTTTAAGCTCTGACGGTGAAATAAACACAAATTTCACGTTTTTATAGCGTTTTAGCGCAGAAATCAGAGAATGAACTGTTCTGCCGAACTTAAGGTCGCCGCAAAAACCAACTGTAAGATTATCAAAACGTCCTTTTTCGCGGTGGATTGTAAGCAAATCGGCAAGTGTTTGGGTAGGGTGATTGTGACCGCCGTCACCTGCGTTTATAACAGGCACACTTGAATTCATAGAAGCCACAAGCGGTGCGCCCTCTTTAGGATGGCGCATAGCAATAATATCAGCATAGCAGCCAACGGTTTTTGCGGTATCGGCAACACTTTCGCCTTTAGCGGCAGAAGAGCTGTTAGCTTCAGAAAAACCTAAAACATTACCGCCAAGCTCGTACATAGCAGCTTCAAAGCTAAGGCGCGTTCTGGTTGATGGCTCAAAAAACAAGGTTGCAAGTTTTTTGCCGTCACATTTATGGGCATATTTCTGAGGGTTTTCAATAATATCACAAGCTACAGCCAAAAGCTTTTCCAATTCGGTTGTAGAAAGCTCTAAAATATCAATCAAACTTCTCATTTTTAATTCTTTGCTCCGTTAATTTCTAAGTATTTCTTAATTCTATCAACATTTTCTTTGTTCTCGGGCTTTTCTTCAAGATATTCAATAATATCATAAACATCAACAACAGAATAAACAGGGAAACCAAATTCCTCGCCAACCTCTGCCATTGCGCTCTTTTCTGTTTTGCCCTTTTCCTTGCGGTCAACCATAACAAATGTTGCGGCAACCTTAGTACCCTTAAGGGAAGACAGAATTTCCATACTTTCTCTGATAGCTGTACCTGCGGTGATAACATCTTCAACGATTACGATTTCCTCATTTTCTTGAGGCTTGTAACCCACAAAAACGCCGCCTTCACCGTGGTCTTTTTCTTCTTTTCTGTTAAAGAAGAATGGAACATCGAGTCCGTTTTTAGCAAGAGCCACTGCTACCGATACTGCAATCGGAATACCCTTGTAAGCAGGTCCGTAAAGTACAGTTTTTTTATTGCCAACCTTTTCAAAATAAGCCTTTGCATAAAATTCGCCAAGCTTACAGATTTGTTCGCCTGTTTTAATATCGCCTGCGTTTATGAAATAAGGGATTTTTCTGCCTGATTTAGCGGTAAAATCACCGAACTTTAAAACGCCTGCGCTCTCTAAAAACTCAATAAATTCTCTTTTATAGCTTTCCATTTTTATTTCTCCTTAGCCTATAAATTCTGCACAGCATCTTTCATACGCTGCAACGGGGTCTGCGGCTGCTGTAATAGGTCTGCCCACAACAATATAGTCACTGCCGATTTTTTTAGCCTCTGCGGGTGTCATAACGCGCTTTTGGTCGCCAACATCACCGTCAGCAAAGCGAACACCGGGAGTAACCGTTAAAAACTTTTCACCACAAGTTTCATGAACTTTACCGGCTTCGAGTGGAGAGCAAACCACGCCGTCAAGCCCTGCAACCATTGCGTTGTGGGCGTAGTGCATTACAACTTTATCGATAGGCTCTTTGATAAGTAAATCGTTTTCCATTCTCTCCTGGTCGGTTGAGGTTAATTGTGTAACCGCAATAAGTAAAGGTCTTGTGCCGTCAGGACGGGTAAGTCCCTCTAAAGCGCCCTCCATCATAGAAATTGTGCCTGCGGCGTGAAGATTTGTCATATCAACATCAAGGCGAGATAAAACCGCCATAGATTTTTTAACTGTGTTAGGAATATCGTGAAGTTTTAAATCGAGGAATATTTTATGTCCTCTTGCCTTTAAATCTTTTACAATCTGCGGACCTTCTGCATAGAAAAGTTCCATACCGATTTTAACAAATGGCTTTTTGCCTGTAAACTTATCAAGAAAGTTTAATGTTTCCTCTTTACTTGCAAAATCGCAAGCAATAATAACGTCCTTACCCATTGTGAGCGCCTCCTATAATATCTTTTAAATTATTAATATTGTATTTTTCCATAACGCGAGGTAGATCCTCAATTATGTTCTTGCAAGCATACGGTTCAACCAAGTTTGCCGCGCCAACCTGCACCGCGGTAGCGCCTGCGAGCATCATTTCAATTACATCCTCTGCAGTGCTTACGCCACCCATACCGATAAGCGGAATTTTAACTGCATCATAAACCTGATAAATCATTCTGAGTGCCACGGGTTTTATGGCAGGACCTGAAAAACCACCCATTTTATTAGCTAAAATCGGTTTTTTGGTTTTAAGGTCAATTCGCATACCGAGCAGTGTGTTTATAAGGCTTATACCGTCAGCGCCCGCCGCCTCGCAAGCCTTTGCAATTTCGGTAATATCAGTAACATTAGGTGATAATTTTATAAAAACAGGTTTGTTTGTAACCTTTTTAACTGCTTTTGTAACAAGTTCGGCATTTTTTGCGCTTGTGCCAAAGGCAAGACCGCCGCCGTGAACATTTGGACAGGAAATGTTCACCTCAAACCAACCGATTTGAGCCTCGCTATCCAACTTTTCACAGGTGTAAGCATAATCTTCAACCGCAAAACCGCTCACATTTGCCATAACAGGCTTTGTGAATACCTTTTTAAGTTTAGGTAATTCTTCTGAAATAACCTTTTCAACACCGGGATTTTGCAGACCAACGGAATTAAGCATACCGCAAGGTGTTTCTGCAATTCGCGGTGTGTCGTTTCCAAATCTTGCATCCTTTGTGGTACCTTTAAAAGAGAATGTACCTAACATATTAATATCGTAAAGGTCGGCAAATTCATAGCCGAAACCAAATGTACCGCTCGCGGGGATAATAGGATTGGAAATTTCAATTCCGCACAAATCAACTTTAGTGTTTACCATATTATCTCCTCCCTTTCAAGCACAGGTCCGTCTTTACAGATACGCTTGTTGCCGTATTTTGTTTTGCAGCTACAACCCATACAAGCGCCAAAGCCACAACCCATTCTTTCCTCAAAGCTATATTGACCTGAGGTTTTTGCGGTATTTTCAATAGCCTTAAACATAGGAAGGGGTCCGCAGGTATAGAAATAGTCATAGTCTATATCCATAGCGTTTGTAACAAAACCTTTTATTCCGTAAGAACCGTCAACAGTGGTCACAAAAACTTCTGCGCCTAAGTGTTTAAATTCATCTTCATAAAAAATTTCAGACTTTGTGTTAAAGCCTAAAACAACCTTAACGTTTTTGCCTTCCCCAATTAAGTCTTTGCAAAGTTTATAAAGAGGGGGAATACCAACACCGCCACCTATAAGCAAAGCGGTGTTTTGGCATTTTGAAATATCGAAACCGTTACCAAGACCTACTAGAACGTCAAGAGTGTCACCGTCACGCATTTGGCTCATAATCTCTGTGCCCTCGCCCACAACCTTATATATGAGGGTGATTTCGGTGTCGCTGTAATCGCAAACCGAAATCGGACGGCGAAGATAAAGCCCATCAATTTTAATATTAACGAACTGACCGGGCATTGTAAGGGCGCCGGTATCACCCTCGATAATCATTTTGAAAATTGAGGGTGCAAGGCAGATATTAGATTTAATTTCATAAATTCCTTGTGTCATAATAACTCCTTTAATGAATAATTAATGATGAATAGTGAATAATTGCGGTGTCGGCTTTGCCGACTTATATATCGTGCCTGCGGCACACATTAATTCTTCATTTTTTATTATTCATTCTTCATTTAACAAACGGTGACAAACCGTTTGTTTTTACGCATCAATGGTTGAGATTGTGATTGTTGTTTCTTCTAAAACATCAAGTAAAACGCGAACAGTGTCAAGCGCGGTGAAGATAGTAACATTATTTTCTGTTGCAAGGCTTCTTATTTGATGTCCGTCAGACAAAGGACCGGAAGAATTAATATCCCTTGTATTAATAACATAAGCGATATGTCCCTGACGGATAGCGTTAGGAATTTCTTCACTGCCTTCGCCTATCTTTTTAAGCACGTGTGTTCTGATACCGTTTTGCTTTAAGAATTCGGCAGTACCTGATGTAGCCTCAATGTTAAAGCCTAAATTATAGAAACGCTTGATAAGCGGTAATGCTTCTTGTTTGTCACAGTCGGCGATAGTTACAAGCACTGTGCCATAATTTTGAAGCTTCATACCTGATGCCTGCAAAGCTTTATAAAGCGCGCGGTTGAGTTTATCATCATAACCGATAGCTTCACCTGTGGATTTCATTTCGGGTGAGAGATAAGCGTCAAGACCTCTAATCTTGTTGAATGAGAATACGGGTACTTTTACGTAATGACGTTTTTTCTCGGTGGGATAAATATCGAAAATTCCCTGTTCTTTAAGGGATTTGCCCATTATAACCTCGGTTGCAATATCTGCAAGGCTATAACCTGTAGCTTTTGAAAGGAAAGGCACGGTTCTTGAAGAACGAGGGTTAACCTCGATAATAAATACGTTTTCATCTTTATCAACGATAAACTGAATGTTGTAAAGACCGATAATGCCGATACCAAGGCCTAATTTCTTAGCATACTGCAAAATGGTGCCTTTGACTTTGTCTGAAATACTGAAAGTGGGATAAACGCTTATTGAGTCACCTGAGTGGATACCTGTTCTTTCAACAAGTTCCATAATACCGGGTACAAATACATCTCTGCCGTCGCAAATAGCGTCAACCTCAACCTCTTTACCCGAGATGTATTTATCAACAAGAACAGGCTTATCCTCGTCAATTTCAACAGCGGTTTTAAGGTAGTGGCGAAGCTGTGCTTCATCGGCTACAATCTGCATAGCGCGTCCGCCCAAAACGAATGAGGGGCGAACAAGAACGGGATAACCGATTTCTGCCGCAGCAGAAACACCTTCTTCAATATTTGTAACAGCCTTACCCTGAGGTTGCGGAATATTGAGAGATTTAAGCACCTTTTCAAAACTATCGCGGTTTTCTGCGCGCTCAATGGCATCGCAGTCGGTACCGATAATCTTAACACCGCGTTTCATAAGAGGTTCTGCAAGGTTAATAGCGGTCTGACCGCCCAAAGATGCAATAACACCCTCAGGTTTTTCGAAGTCAATAATGCTCATAACATCTTCGGGAGTGAGCGGCTCGAAATAAAGTTTATCACTGCAGGTATAGTCGGTAGAAA
>JAFYNC010000137.1 GCA_017549905.1 Clostridia bacterium
AATAAAATAATACCACATTTGACACATTATTACAACACTTTTTTGAACGAATTATGAACAAACTTTAAATTTAACAATTACTTATGAAATAGCATAAAGTGATAAAAGAGGTGGTATGTAAATGGATAAAAAAATTGTTGAAAAATATAAAAATGAAATGCTCAATATGTATAGAGTCACAAGAACAATTCCTACTGTGACCGAGACTCGAGAGCCTGTTACACACCAAGTGAGTGAAGAAGATAATATAGGCGAGCTTATTGCAATTGTGACTTCTATCAGAAATCTTTATCCTGTACCTAATGCGCGGGTTACTGTTTTTACGGGGAATATTGAGGATAAACAGGTTATTGCAACCGATGTTACTGACAGAAGTGGAAGAACGGGTGCATTTAAGCTTAAAACCCCATCAAGACAGCTATCACAACAAGCAGACCGAAATGCATTACCTTATGCGGTTTATAATATGTTGGTAGAGGCTGACGGGTTTATAGATAATATTCATCTTAATATACCTGTTTTCAGTGGTGTTACTTCTTTGCAACGCTCTGATATGATGCTTTTAGAAACAGCCGGCACAGATAAGGATGCTCAAATATTTAATGAGGGTGAGAGATATGACCTGTAGCGTTATTAAGTTATTTAAAGGGGGAGTAAAATAATGGCGCCTATTTTACCTTTTATACCCGAGGATATAACAGTGCATCTCGGCGCGCCCGGAAGTACAGCAGAGAATGTGACCGTTCCGTTTGCTGATTATATCAAAAATGTGGCTTCAAGCGAAATTTATCCCACTTGGCCCGAAAATGCGCTGAGAGCTAATATATACGCTATAATTTCATTTGCGCTTAACAGAATTTATACCGAATGGTATCCCTCACGTGGATATAATTTTGATATAACAAATTCTACGGCGTTTGATCAAGCGTATGTAAAGGATAGAGAAGTTTTTGAGAACATTAGTAACATAGTTGATGAAATATTTAATGATTATGTTGTAAGGCAAGGAAATATTCAGCCTTTATTCACACAATTTTGCAATGGAACTACCTCTACTTGTAACGGACTGTCACAGTGGGGGACAGTTAATCTTGCTAACGAGGGACTTACACCCTTTAGTATTTTGCAAAGATATTACGGCAACGATATAGGAATTGTTGAAAATGCGCCCGTAGCAAATGTGGATGAGGCTTATCCAAACGAACCGTTGAGGTTGGGCTCGGCGGGAAACAGTGTTAAAATTATTCAAACCGAGCTTAACCGCATTTCGCAGAATTATCCCGCCATTCCTAAAATTGAGAATGAAAACGGAATATTCGGGTCAGATACCGAGGCAGCGGTCAGGAAATTTCAAGAGATATTTTCGCTGCCACAGACGGGAGAGGTTGACAAGGCTACCTGGTATAGTATAAAGCGATATTACACAGGGGTAAAAGGACTTTCTGAGCTTGCAAGCGAAGGGATAACCTTGGAAGAGGCATCAATACCCTTTGATACCCAAATAGCAGATGGTGACAGCGGAATTGCGGTTAGGACTCTGCAATATTATTTAAGTGTTATCGCTTATTTTAATGGTAATTTAGAGCCTGTGCCCTTGAGTGGTTATTTTGATTCGGGAACAGTTGATGCAGTAGAGCGGTTTCAAAGATTTTACGGCCTTCCTGAAACGGGTGTAGTAGATAATGCCACTTGGAATGTTATAAGCCGTATTTATATCGAAACAGTAGCTGCATTGCCGCAAGGTTATGAGGGTAACAACGCTAAACTTTATCCCGGATATTTTTTAACAGAGGGTATGCGAAACGAAAATGTACGTGATTTGCAGACCTATATCAGCCTTATTTCAAAAAACATAAATGAAATTCCTGATGTTTCGGTAACTGGTTTTTTCGGCGAGCAAACCGAAAATGCTGTAAGCACCATTCAAAGACTTTATGGAATACCTGTTTCGGGAGCAGTTGGCCCTGTAACGTGGTATACTATAGCGCGTGAATATGATGCGTTTAATAATGTATAGTTTATTTAAAACCTCACAAAATATTTTAAATTGTTTTGTGAGGTAGAATATGAATTCTTTATGGAAAGCAACTGCAGAAATTCCGCGTTTTCCAAGTCTTAAAAGAGATATTAAAACCGATGTTTTAATAATAGGCGGTGGAATGGCGGGTATTTTGACGGCTTATTTATTAGAACAACAAGGTGTGAATTACTGTCTTGTTGAAGGTGGGCGGATAGCTAATGCTACAACGGCTAACACAACCGCAAAAATTACGGCTCAACACGGCGCAATATATGCGGAACTTTTGAATAAAATAGGTGCTGAAAATGCAAGAAAATATCTTGAAATAAATTTAAAAGCGGTAGATCTTATAAAGCAAATAGCTACCGACTGCGATTTAGAGCAAAAGGATAATTATGTTTATTCTAAAACGGACAGAAAAAAGTTAGAAAATGAAATTTTAGCTTTAGAAAAAATAGGTTTTAAAGCGGAGCTTTGTGATAGTGTACCCCTACCACTCAGAACGGTAGGGGCGGTTAAATTTACAAATCAAGCGCAGTTTCATCCGCTGAAATTCATAAGAACAATATCGAAAAACCTTAAAATTTATGAAAACACTTTTGTAAAAGAGGTAAAGGACGGCATAGCCTATACTGATATTAACACTATTAAAGCCCAAAAAATAATAGTTGCAACACATTTTCCGTTTATTAACCGACACGGCAATTATTTTTTAAAGCTTTATCAGCACCGTTCTTATGTTACGGCATTAAAATATGCGCAGAATGTGGACGGTATGTATGTTGATGAAGCTAAAAACGGACTTTCTTTCAGAAATTATAAGGACCTCTTGCTTTTGGGTGGTGGTGACCATAGAACAGGTAAGCAGGGCGGCGGACTAGGGGAACTCAGACGTTTTGCAAAGAATAATTATTCTAAGGCGCGTGAAATTTATACTTTCGCGGCGCAGGACTGTATGAGCCTTGATTCTTTGGCATATATAGGCAAATACTCGGCGTTTTGTTCAGAACTATATGTGGCAACAGGATTTAACAAATGGGGAATGACAGGAAGTGCGGTTTCGGCTATGCTCTTATGCGATATGATACTTGGGAAAAATAATGAATATGCATCTGTTTTCTCGCCCTCACGAAGTATTTTAAAGCCGCAACTTGCGGTAAACGGGTTTGAAACGATTACAAATATTCTTAATTTCAAAACACCGCGATGCACCCATTTAGGTTGCGCGCTTAAATGGAATAAGCAAGAACACAGTTGGGATTGCACTTGTCACGGTTCAAGATTTTCTGAGGATGGCAAAGTGTTAGAAAACCCTGCTATGAAAAACTTAGAAGATTAATTTTGTATTGATATAATTTAATTTCAATGGTATAATGCTGTATATAATTGAAAATGAGGACTTGTAAATGGGAGATATTCTTTATATTGTAGTTCCTTGTTATAATGAACAAGAAGTTTTAAGGGAAACTGCAAAAAGGCTCAAAGAAAAACTTGAAAAGTTGATTAATGAGGGTAAAGTGAGTGTTAAAAGCCGCGTTTTATTTGTGAATGACGGTTCAAAGGATAATACATTTGGTATTATAGAAGAGCTATATTCAGAAAGTGAACTTTTTGAGGGGATAAATTTAAGCCGAAACCGCGGTCATCAAAATGCGCTTTTGGCAGGACTTATGGAAGCTAGCAAAAAAGCAGATGTTACAATATCTATGGATGCGGATCTGCAGGACGATATAAACGCTGTGGACGAAATGCTTGATGAATATTACGCGGGTTGTGACATTGTTTACGGAATACGCAAAAAACGCCAAAAAGACACTTTTTTCAAAAGATTTACAGCCGAACTGTTTTACAGACTAATGAATTTTTTAGGGGCAGAAACCGTATTCAATCATGCGGATTACAGACTTATGTCAAAGCGCGCGATTGAAGGTCTGGCTCAGTTTAAAGAGGTTAATTTATTCCTCAGAGGAATAGTTACTATGATAGGCTACAGAACAAGCTCGGTATATTATGAGCGTGAAGAGCGCTTTGCTGGTGAAAGCAAGTATCCGCTAAAGAAAATGATAAGCTTTGCTTTAGAGGGCATAACCTCGTTTAGCGTAAAACCAATAAGGTTTATAACACTTATCGGCTTTTTGATATTTATCACAAGCATAATTATGATTATTTATTTTATAATAAGATGGTTTATAGGTGCTACCGTTGTTGGTTGGGCAAGTGTGGCTTGTTCGGTTTGGGCAATAGGCGGACTAATAATGCTATCCCTTGGCGTTCTTGGGGAATATATTGGTAAAATATATCTTGAAATTAAACAACGTCCTAAATATATTATCGAAAAAGTTTTAGAACATAAAGATTAAAAAATAAAGGTGAAATATCTATTTCACCTTTGTTTTTAATTTAAAGTTTCAAAAATAATTTATAATATGAGTTCGATTAAAAATACTACAAGACAGGAGCAAACAGCCACACCAAAAAGACTGGCGCCTATATAGGCAAGTAATATACCCGCGATTAATGCGGCAATTCCCGACCAGACGCTTTGGGTGGCATCTATAATAGCGGGAAATGTCATAACAGTTAGTGTAACATAAGGGACATAATAAAGAAAAGAACGAATGGTTATATTTGTTATCTTTTTCCTTACAAAAGTGAGGGGTAAAAGACGTATCAAATATGTAACCGCAGCCATAATAAAAATGTAAATATATATGTTATGCATCTATCTTATCCTCCTTTACAGGAAAGAGGAATGCCGCGCCAAGAGAAATTATAACAGTTAAAATTATAATTCTTAAACCCTCGGACAAACCGCTTATAAATGGCAATTTTGCAAACAAAAGACTTGCTGCTGCTGATATTAAAATCAGCTTTGTGATAAACTTATCCTTAGCGGCGATAGGCACTAATATTGCAATAAACATTCCGTAAAGTCCCACATTTAATGCGTTTACAACTACCGACGGTAAAATGTTGCCCATAACTACACCAAAATATGTACCAAGCGCCCAACCGGGAATCGAAATTGTCATTGCGACGTAATTATAAAATGGGTTAAGTTCACCTTTGACTGCAATAGAAATTCCGAAAATCTCGTCGGTTACATCAAAAGCCACAAGGCTTCTATGCAAGGTAGAGGTCTTGGGAGCTAATTTCTGACTTAATGCAAATGCCATTAAGATATATCTTGCATTAACTATTAGTTGGGTTAGAGCCATTTCTAAATAACTTGCATTTTGTTCTATCAGGGTGAAGCCTGCATATCCGCCTGCCGATGCATTGGTAAGACCTGCAGCGAACAACGCCTGTAAGGGTGTGAGCCCCGCTTTTTTAGCCACAATACCAAGTGTAAAGGCAACTGCAAAATATCCCAAGGCTATAGGAATACCGTCAATCAACCCTTTTTTATACCATTTAATATTATTTTTCAATATAATCACCAAGTATTTATTTTATTCCCTTTTTGTGATTTCGTCAACAGTAAAATATGAATTATATTGACAAACTATGTAAAACCAAATAGAATTATATATAACATAATGTTTGGAGGATAAAATGCAAAAAATCGCTATTATGACCGATACTAACAGCGGTATTTCCCCAAAATATGCAAAGGAAAATGGAATTTTTCTTTTGCAAATGCCGTTTTTTGTAGACGGTGAGGAATTTTTGGAATACGGCTCTATCGACCATGATGAATTCTTTGCGCGTATGACTGCGGGGGCAGAGGTTTCAACATCACAGCCGTCACCCGGTGCACTTTGTGAACTGTGGGAAAAGATTTTAGAGTCTTATGAAACTATAATATATATTCCAATGTCATCTGCTTTAAGCGGCGCATATCAAACTGCTAAAATGTTGGCAAACGATTATGACGGCAGAGTTTTAGTGGTTGATAACAAGCGTATTTCAGTAACACTCAGAAGTGCGGTGCTTGAAGCGGTTAAGATGAAAAATAACGGGCTTTCAGCAAAAGAAATATGTGAAAAACTTCAAGAAGAATCTTTAAATGCATCTATATATGTAACTGTTAATACTTTGGAATATCTTAAAAATAGCGGAAGAGTAACCCCATCGGGAGCGGCAATAGGAACACTTTTAGGTATAAAGCCTGTGCTTAAAATTTTAGGCGAAAAGCTTGATGCATATAAAAAGGTGCGTGGCATATCTGCCGCTATGGATACTATGCTCCAAGCGGTAGAAGATGATATTAAAAATCGTTTTAGTGGTGAAAAAATAGAAATCCGCGCCGCATACACAGGAAAGCTTTCACAAGGTGAGGAATGGCAAACAAAGGTAGCAGAGCGTTTTTCGCAGTATGAAATTGGACTTGATGTTTTACCGCTTAGCATTGCCTGTCATTTAGGCCCCGGAGCGTTAGGCATAGGAATAAATAAGATTGTATAAAAAAATCAGGCTTAACGCCTGATTTTTTAATTTTTAAGACTTTGCATAGGAGCGGGGATTCTGCCTGCTCTGTCAATAAATTTTTTAGGACTTTTGGTGAGGTTAACCTTCATAATAGGTCCTGAGCCTAAAAGTCCGCCGAATTCAAGCGTTTCACCTGCTTTTTTGCCAATAGCAGGGATTACTCTCACTGCGGTGGTTTTTGAATTAACCATTCCTATTGCGGCTTCATCAGCTATAATTGCAGATATAACCTCTGCAGGTGTTTCACCGGGTATAGCAATCATATCAAGACCAACCGAGCAAACGGCGGTCATAGCTTCAAGCTTAGAAAGTTCTAAATCACCCGAAATTGCGGCAGCTATCATACCTGCATCCTCAGATACGGGGATAAACGCACCCGAAAGTCCGCCAACATAGGAAGATGCCATAACGCCACCCTTCTTAACAGCATCGTTAAGCATTGCAAGTGCGGCGGTTGTGCCATGAGTGCCACAGGTTTCAAGTCCCATTTCTTCTAAGATATGGGCAACTGAGTCGCCGATAGCGGGGGTGGGAGCTAATGAAAGGTCTACTATACCAAACGGAACACCCAAACGGCGTGAAGCTTCTGTGCCTACGAGCTGTCCCATACGTGTTATTTTAAATGCAGTGCGCTTAATAATTTCTGCAAGCTGCCCTAAATCGCCATTGGGACATTTTTTAAGAGCCGCCTGCACAACACCGGGGCCTGATACACCTACGTGAATCACACAGTCAGGCTCACCTACACCGTGAAAAGCTCCTGCCATAAAGGGATTATCCTCAACAGCGTTACAGAAAACAACAAGTTTTGCACAACCTATACAGTCACGGTCGGCTGTGATTTCAGCGGTTTCTCTTACAATCTGTCCCATAAGTTTTACCGCATCCATATTAATACCGGCTTTTGTGGAACCAATATTGACAGATGAACAGATATTACTTGTAACCGACAATGCTTCGGGAATAGAGCGAATAAGCGCTTCATCACCTGCTGAAAAACCCTTATGAACTAAAGCGGAGTATCCACCTATAAAGTTAACACCGGTAGCATCAGCTGCTTTTTGAAGTGCCTTTGCATATTTTACAGGGTTGCCGCCTGAAGAAGCAACAAGCATAGCAATAGGAGTTACTGAAATTCGTTTATTAATAATCGGAATTCCAAATTCTCTTTCAATATCTTCGCCAACTTTTACGAGGTTGCCTGCAAGGCGGGTAATTTTATTGTAAATTTTTTCACAGGCTTTGTCTTCATCAGAGTCGGCGCAGTCGAGAAGTGAAATTCCCATTGTAACTGTGCGAATGTCAAGATTTTCTTCGGAAATCATATTTATGGTTTCCATTATATCTTTAATATTTATCATTTGGTATACCTCTAAATTCTGTGCATTGAATTAAAAATGTCTTCATGCATAACGCGGATATCAAGATTATTTTGCTCACCCAAAGCTTTCATTTTATCAGAAAATGAGGCGAATGAACAGTTAAGTTCCTTAATTTCTGTGAGCATAACCATTACAAACATATCCTGTAAAACAGATTGGGTAATATCAAGAATATTTGCATTACATTCTGCGCATATATTACTTACTTTTGAAATGATACCAACGGCATCTTTGCCTATTACGGAAACAACTGTTTTCATACTTTTTTCCCCTTCGAATCATATTAAACATATTTTATCATAATAAAAAACTAATATCAATGAAAAAATGTATGAATATTTATAAAACATGATAATCTTTTTGTATGCAGTGCCAAAAATGTCATATTTTGTGCTTTGTTTAAAAATTAACACAATATATTGTTGACAAATGTCTACATTTGGAGTAAAATGTTTTCACACACCCAATATGTTGGGATAGATTTTCTCTAAGGAGCACACAATGGAACACAAGAATTGGAATGGTTTCAAAAGCGGCAAATGGCAAGAAGAAATAAATGTCCGCGATTTTATACAGAATAACTATAGTGAATATAAGGGGGATTCTGCCTTTTTAGCAGGTGCTACTAAGCGTACAGATGAGCTTATGAAAAAGCTTAATGCTCTTTTTGCGCTTGAAAGACATTTGGGTGGAGTTCTTGATATTGATACCGAAACTGTTTCTTCACTTATGAGTTATGCTCCCGGATATATAGATAAAGAAAATGAAATTATTGTAGGTATGCAAACCAACCGCCCTTTAAAGCGCGGCGTTAACCCCTTTGGCGGTATGCGTATGGCGCGTCAGGCTTGTGAGGCTTACGGATATAAACTTAATGAAAAGATTGAAACACAGTTTAAATTCAGAACGACTCATAATGACGGTGTTTTTAGAGCATATACCGACGAAATGCGTCTTGCACGTAAGAGCCACGTTATAACAGGTCTTCCTGATGCTTACGGCAGAGGAAGAATTATCGGCGACTACCGCCGAGTAGCGCTTTACGGTGTAGACAGGTTGTTGGCAGATAAAGAAAAGGATAAGAAAGCGCTCGAAAATTCACTCTTCGATAATGATAATATACGTCTTACTGAAGAAATTTACAAGCAGATGGAATTTTTAGGGCTTTTGAAGAAGATGGCCGAAATGTATGGCTTTGACATAAGCGGTCCTGCTGCTAATGCAAAAGAGGCTATACAGTGGACCTACTTTGCATATCTTGCGGCAATTAAAGAGCAAAACGGCGCCGCAATGTCACTTGGCAGAGTAAGCACATTCTTTGACATTTATATTGAAAGAGATATTAAAGCGGGTATTCTTGATGAAACTGCGGCACAAGAGCTAATTGACGATTTTGTTATGAAGCTTCGCATTGCAAGACATTTAAGAACACCTGAATATAATGAGCTTTTCGGCGGCGACCCAATGTGGATTACCGAAGCCGTAGGAGGTATGGGTGAGGATGGTAGAACTCTTGTTACAAAGAGCAGTTTCCGTATTCTTAACACACTTTACACCTTGGGCTCTTCACCTGAGCCTAACCTTACAGTGCTTTGGTCTAACTCCTTGCCCGAAGGCTTTAAGAAATTCTGCGCAAAGGTTTCTTGTGATACGGACTCTATTCAGTATGAAAATGATGATATTATGCGTCCTATATATGGTGACGATTACGCTATAGCTTGTTGTGTTTCTGCAATGAAGGTGGGCAAGCAAATGCAATTCTTCGGCGCTCGTTGTAATTTGGCTAAGCTTTTGCTTATTGCAATCAACGGCGGATATGACACCTCAAGCGATATTCATATCGGACCTCAAATGCCTGTTTTAGAGGGTGATAAGCTCGATTATCAAGAGGTTATGAAGCGTATGGATATTTATATGGAGTGGCTTGCAAACCTCTATGTAAATACAATGAATATCATTCATTTTATGCACGATAAATATGCTTACGAGAGAACACAGATGGCTCTTCACGACACAAACGTTGAGCGTTTAATGGCTTTCGGTATTGCGGGACTTTCGGTTGTGGCTGACTCTTTAAGCGCAATTAAATATGCCGATGTAAAGCCTATTCGCAATGAAAACGGTTTTATAACAGAGTTTAATACTGTGGGTGATTTTCCCAAGTTTGGTAATGATGATGATAGGGTAGACCTTATTGCTAAGGAAATGTCACACAAAATGATAACAGAACTTCGCAAAACTCCTACCTATAGAAATGCTATTCACACCTTGTCATTGCTTACTATTACTTCAAATGTAATGTATGGTAAAAACACCGCCGCTACGCCTGACGGCAGAAAAGCGGGTGATGCTTTTGCTCCCGGTGCTAACCCGATGCACAACCGCGAAGAAAACGGTGCTTTGGCATCGCTCAACTCTGTTGCTAAGCTTTCTTATGATGACTGCCGTGACGGTATTTCAAATACATTTTCTATTACTCCTGATGCTTTAGGCAGAGATGCTGATGAGCGAGAAAATAATCTTGTTTCAATTCTTGACGGTTATTTTGCAAAGAAGGCTCATCATATTAACATTAATGTATTAAACCGCGAAACCTTGGTTGCGGCATATAATGACCCTGAGGCTTATCCTAACCTTACAATTCGTGTTTCAGGTTATGCAGTTAATTTCCATAAGCTTTCTCGCGAACAGCAAAAAGAAGTAATAAGCAGAACCTTCCATGAGGTTATATAATATGGGAAAAGTAAATTCTATCCAAACGCTCGGTGCACTTGACGGACCGGGCGTTCGGTTTGTGGTATTTTTGCAAGGATGTAATTTAAGATGCGGTTGTTGCCATAATCCTGATACTTGGGAAATCGGTGTCGGCACAGAATATACCGCTTTGGAAATTGCCGATAAATGCGAAAGATTTAAAGAATATTTCGGCGACAAAGGCGGAATAACCATTTCAGGCGGCGAGCCGCTTTTGCAGGCAGAGTTTTGTTTAGAGGTATTTCGTGAGTGTCACAAAAAAGGAATTAACACCTGCCTTGATACATCGGGCAGTATTCTTAATGATAGTGTAAAGGCGTTGTTAGAAGAAACCGATACAGTGTTGCTTGATATAAAATACACAAATGATGATGATTATAAAAAGTATGTGGGTTGTGGCATAAAAACACCTTTGGAATTTCTTGATTATTTATCGCAAAAAAATATCCCCACTGTTTTAAGGCAGGTTATAATACCTACTTTAAATGACAATGAGGAAAACATTTTAAGGCTTAAAGAAATACGTGATAATCACAAAAATATAGTAAAAACCGAGTTTTTACCTTTTAAAAAACTGTGTTCTGTTAAATATGAAAAATTGGGAATTGATTTTAAATTTAAATGTATACCTGAGCCTACAAAAAAGCAAATTGAATATTTAGAACAAAAATATAAGGAGTAGCATTTGCTACTCCTTATGGTTTTTATTCGTTAGTTTCTTGTGGCACTTCTTCTGCAACAACTTCTTCTGCAACAGTTTCTTCAACAACAGGTTCCTCTGCAACATCTTCTGTAACTGCACAAGGCTTAATAGCGTTATATGCATTTGTTTGTGTTGCTGTGATATAAGGAACAATCCAGATAAATCCAATACCTAAAGTGATAATTCCTAATAATATCCAACCTATAAAGGATAAATCAAGAACAAAAAGATCCATTTTTTTGCCTTCGGTCATCTTCTTAGATTCTTCGATGCATTCGCGGGCGGATTTGCCTTTATTTTCAGCAAGGACATACAAAGACATTGAATATGAATATGCTTTAACTATACCCGGAATTATGAAAAGTAAAGACCAAAGGAAAGTATAAAGACTAACTAAAAATGTAACCTTAAAGGCAGCCCAAAAATCAGTAAAACCTTCAAAGGCATCACCTGCAACGGGTTTGCCACCGGCAACTACATTTAGATATACTTTACATAGACTCAATGAGAAAGCGGGTGTTATTATTACTGATACGGCTAATGAACCCATAGGAATAAGTTGTAGTATTGCGCTGGCAATACCCGAAATTAATGAAACGATAAATGTTATTAGAAATAATATTCCAATTTTACCTTTAATCTGACTCTTTGCCGCTGATTTTAGTTCAATTCTGTTCATAAATTTCTCTCCTTGAAAAATATTTAAAACTCAAAAGAATTTCTAATAATATTTTAGCACGTTTAGGTCAAACTGTAAAGAAAAAATGTCGAAAAATATTAAATTTTGTTAAAAACATCCAAATGCTCAACCAAAATTTTAATACCTAAAACAACAAGTATTGCGCCGCCTGTAAATTCTGCCTTTGATTTATATTTTCCGCCAAAAACACTGCCAAGCTTAACTCCCGTTGCCGAAAATGCAAAGGTTATAACACCGATAAATAAAACTGCAGCCAAAATATTAACATTAGGAAGCAGAGCAAAGGTTATACCTACAGCTAACGCATCAATGCTTGTGGCAATTGCCATTATAAGCATTGTTTTAAAGCCGAAATCGCAATCTGCCGAGTTTTCTTCATCAGAGAAAGACTCTTTTATCATATTTATACCAATCGCGCCTAACAAAACAAATGCTATCCAATGGTCAAATGCGGTAACGTATTTTTCAAAGGTTGTGCCCAATATGTAGCCTATAAATGGCATAAGCGCCTGAAATCCGCCGAACCATGCGCCTGAAATTATCATATGCTTAGGTTTTACCTTTTCGGTAGCAAGTCCTTTGCAGATAGCAACAGCAAAAGCGTCCATTGAAAGTCCTACTGCCAAGATAAAGAGTTCTAAAAGTCCCAAATTTAACACTCCTATTAATTATATAATGATATTTTAACTTTTATAACACACAGTGTCAAGGATAAATGCTCTGTTTTTGGAAAAATTAGTAGTGGTGATGTTGTGAAAAACAAGAAAATAATTCCTTTGGTTTTTGGTGTGATGATTGGTGTTGTCAACGGACTTTTTGGCGCAGGTGGGGGAATGATAGCTGTGCCGTTACTTAAAAAAATGGGTTTTGAGCAAAAGTCGGCACACTGCAATGCGGTAGCGGTGATTTTACCTATAACGGTTTTAAGCGCGATACTCTATATTATAAAAGATTATGTAAACCTTTCTGACGCTTATATATATCTGCCGACAGGTGTGTTAGGGGCGGGTATTGGCACTGTAGTACTCAAAAAAATATCGCCGTTATGGCTTAAAAGAATATTCGGTATTTTTATGGTTTATGCAGGCTTTCGCCTGCTTGCTAAATGAATATTTTAGCCCTTTTAGCAGGGCTTTTATCAGGAATTATAGGGGCTATGGGATTAGGTGGGGGAGCGGTGCTTATAATTTATCTCACCCTCTTTGCCGATGTAGAGCAACTTACGGCACAAGGAATAAATCTATTATTTTTTATACCGATAGCCACAGTGTCTGTAATAATATACGGTTTTAAAAAGAAAATAAAGTGGAAAACAGTCATTAAAATTTCGGCGGTAGGTTTAATAGGCACGCTTTTTGGATGGCTGTTAGCAGATTTTTTAGGGGCAGAGCTTATATCTAAAATTTTCGGCGGATTTTTGTTGCTATTAGGA
>JAFYNC010000138.1 GCA_017549905.1 Clostridia bacterium
AGTAAGGAAATACATAGTACGGTAAACGGTGTGGTAGAAAAGGCGGGTTGGGAAAACGCGCTTAACCACAAGCAAGGCTTCGGTCTTTACGTACGTATTAAAAAGGATAACAGTGTAGACCGATATTATTTTGGTCATATGTCTAAGGTACTTGTAAAAAAAGGACAAGCTGTAAAAATCGGTGATGTAATCGGTATTGAGGGTGACACCGGTTATTCATTTGGTTCGCATTGTCACTATTGCGCGAGGGGTAACTGCTCTAAATCGCATATTAAAGATATTTGTGCTATAAGTGGAATACCCAATAAGCTTGGCACTTATGATGACGGATATCTTGCAAGGCTTGAAGCAGAGAAAAAGTCTGTCACCGAAATTGCAAAAGAGGTAATTGCAGGTAAATGGGGTAACGGAGCTGAGCGCAAAAAAAGACTTTCTGAGGCGGGTTATGATTATAATTCTGTGCAGACTGCAGTAAATATGATGTTGGGGGGATAAAAATGGATAAGCAGAAAACTATAAAATGGATTAAGGCTGCCGGTATCAGAGCCATTAAAACGATGGCTCAGACTGCGGCTGCTATGATAGGGACATCGGCGATGTTTTCTGAAGTTAATTGGAAAATCACATTGTCTACCGCTGCTTTGGCCGGAGTGCTTTCGATTCTCACCTCGATTTCAGGTTTGCCCGAAGTAAAATAAACCATAAAGGTTAGAATTGACAATCAGGATTTGTTGGTGTATTATATATAATATATAATTTGTTTTAGGAGTTGATTTTGTGGACGGAGATCCGGCGGGGAGTATTATTCTCTTCGTGCTGCTAATGTTTTGCAGCGGTTATTTTGCCGGCACTGAAATTTCTTTTGCCAGTGTCAATCGTATTCATATGATGAGTAAAGCTTCAAATGGTGATAAGAGTGCTGAGAGGGTGCTTAAAATCCTTGATAATTTTGATGAGGCATTGTCGGTTTTACTTATCGGTAACAATGTGGCGCATATCGGAATAGCAACAATATCTACCGTTATTGCAACAAAAATGTGGGGCGTAGGCTCGGTAACGGCAGCAACTTTTGTTACAACTATTATAGTTTTCCTATTTGGAGAAATGTTGCCAAAATGTTTCGCTCGTTCATGTAATGAGAAGTTTGCTCAAGCGGTATCAGGTTCATTACTTTTTTTGATGAAAGTTTTGAAACCATTTTCCATGTCATTTACTGCTCTTTCGACACTTGCTTCGAAACCTTTTAAAAAGCATTCTGAAAATCAGGTTACTATGACTGAGGACGAACTGACCGAAATTGTTGAAAACATCTCGGTTGAGGATGGGTTTGATGAAGATACAGGTGAACTTGTAAAATCTGCACTTCGTTTCTCAAACTCAAAAGTAGGGGACATTATGGTTAATTGGGATGATGTTCAAAAAATCTCAATGACACTTAAAACTACTCAAATTCTTGATATTGTAAAAGAATCAGTTCACTCACGTATTCCTGTTATTGACAGAAAAGGTAATTTAAAGGGAATCTTGCAAATAAGAAAATTTCTTAAAGCATATACCAAACAAAAAAATGTAATACTTGCAAGTATTATTGACTATCCTTATTATGTTGATTCGGATGAGCCGATTGATGAGGCACTTACTGAAATGAGCAACCACAGAAGAAATCTTGCTATTGTCAGGGGAAATGACGGTGAAATAGTGGGTATTTTGACGGTTGAGGACATTTTAGAAGAACTTGTTGGCGAAATCTACGATGAGGACGATAGAGGAGGTAACAACGATGAATGATACCTTCCGTTATTTAGCTATCGTTTTTCTGATTATGG
Organism: Clostridia bacterium; assembly: GCA_017549905.1. GTDB lineage: Bacteria > Bacillota > Clostridia > Oscillospirales > Acutalibacteraceae > UBA737. Next base: position 1,827 of record JAFYNC010000138.1, read on the forward strand.
GATCAGCGTTTTTCTCCTCTACCGAGATAGCATTTGCCAGTGTTAATTCTGTAAGGCTTAAATCTAAAAGACAGCAGAAAGACAGTTTGGCTCTTGCTCTTGCAGAAAAAATAGTCGATAATTATGAAAACACATTGAGCGCTATTCTTGTTGGTAATAATCTTGTTAATATCGCATCTTCTTCCATAGCAACTCTTATAGTTATGGATTTGGGGCTTCCTTCGTGGGTTGCGACAGTGGTTATGACCTTTATTGTACTTATTTTCGGCGAAATTTTGCCCAAAGTTTTAGCAAAACAGATGGCAGAGCAATTCTGTTATATAACATCGATACCTGTTTACGTTCTTTCTGTAATACTAAAACCTGTCACATGGATTATTATGGGAATAGTTAAATTAGGTTCGTTTTTCTGGAAAGATTCCGTTTCTGACAGTGATTCGGTTTCAGAAGATGATTTTGAAAATATTATTGACATTGTTGAAGACGAGGGTGTGCTTGATGAAGAGCAATGCGACCTATTGCAGAATGCCCTTGATTTTGACGAGGTTTTGGCTTATGAAATCATAACTCCCCGAGTTGATATGGAAGCTATTGATATAAGAGATGCTTACGAAATTAACATTAAAAAACTTGAGGAAGCAACCTATACAAGACTGCCTGTCTATGAGGACACACCTGATAATATTATAGGTATATTGCACCTTAACCATTTTTATAAGGCTTATGTTTCGGTGAAAAGAGTTAATATTAGAGAACTTCTTTTACCTGTGAACTATGTTCATAAAACAATGTCCTTGCCAGATGTTTTAGAAAAAATGAAAGAAACAAAAACCCATATGGTTGTTGTGCTTGATGAATATGGCGGAACAATGGGTATTCTTACAATGGAAGATGTTTTAGAACAGCTTGTTGGCGAAATATTTGACGAGGGCGACGATATGGAACGCGAGTTTGTTTGTCTTGACGATACTCACTATGAGGCAGACGGAGATATGCGCGTTTACGATTTCTTTGATGAATTTGATATAGACATTGAAGAAGACGAAGAGTTTGATGGTGATACTGCAACACTTGGCGGTTGGGTAACCACAATGCTTGACGGTGAGCCCGAGGAAGATGATACATTCAACTTTGAAAATTTAAAGCTTACTGTTAAAAAGACAGACGGCAGACGAATCGAAAGGGTTTCGGTTGAAATAACAGAGCCCTATGAAGAATTTGAAGCCGACGAATAAACTGATTTTGCACCCATCTTTTATAGGATGGGTGCTTTTATATATATATTATATAAAGTTGACATTTAATAAGTTTTTTGATATAATACAATGAATAATATGGAGTAATATCGAATTTTTGTCTGGAAGTGAAATTAATGCTTAGAAGTATGACAGGCTTTGGCAGAGCAACTGTAGGTAATGAAAGCCTTAATGTTACGGTGGAAATAAAATCTGTAAATCATAGATATTTTGAATTTTCAGCCAGAATGCCAAGAGCATATCAGTTTTTAGAAGAGAAGTTAAAGGCATTTTGCCAAAAACAAATAAGCCGAGGAAAAATAGAGCTTTCTGTTTTTGTTGAGGAACTTACTGATAACAGCACCGAGGTTGTGGTAAACCACACTTATGCTAAGGCTTTTATAAAGGCGCTTAAAAATCTTTCTAAAGAGTATAAAATCAAAAACGATTTAAAGGTATCATCTCTTGTTAACAACTCGGAAATTTTCAAACTAAGGAAAAATGCATTGCCTGATGAGGTTGTGGAAGAGGTTGTTTTAGAGGCTTTAGGTGAGGCGGTTAATGCATTTATCGCAATGCGCGAAACAGAGGGCGCAAGACTTAAAAATGATGTTTTGTCCCGCGCTAATACTATTCTTTCAAAGGTGGCATTGGTTGAGGAGCATTCGCCCGAAACCGTAAAAGCTTACCGCGAAAGACTTGAAGCAAAAATCAAGGAATTGCTTGAAAATGCACAGGTTGATGAGCAAAGACTTATAACCGAAACCGCAATTTTTGCCGATAAGGTTGCTGTGGATGAGGAAACGGTAAGACTAAGAAGTCATATAAAGCAGTTAGAAACCTTGCTTGAAAGCGCAGAGCCTATAGGTAAAAAGCTTGATTTCATTGTTCAGGAAATGAACCGTGAAACTAATACTATCGGTTCTAAATCTCAAAATATAGAGATTGCGCATATTGTTGTGGATATTAAATCCGAGATAGAAAAGATAAGAGAACAGATACAGAATATAGAGTAGGTGCAATATATGAAATTAGTTAATATTGGCTTTGGTAATATGGTATCGGCTAACAGAATGGTAGCAATAGTAAGTCCCGAGTCTGCACCTATTAAGCGTATTATTCAGGACTCTAAGGAAAGAGGCACACTTATTGATGCCACTCACGGCAGAAGAACAAGAGCGGTTATTATTACTGACAGCGACCATATAATTCTTACCTATTTGCAGGCAGAAACACTTGCAAACAGAATTGCTGAGGAAAACAGCATTGAGGATGAGGAGGATGAAGATGAATAAAGGTTTAGTTTTCATTGTGTCTGGTCCTTCAGGCTCCGGTAAGGATACAATACTTGCAAAGCTTTTTGCAAAATGTCCCGAGATTAAATTTTCGATTTCTTCTATAACTCGCGGTATGCGCGAAAATGAAAAAGAGGGCGAAAAATATAATTTCATTTCTCGCGGAAAGTTCGAGCAGATGATTAAGGATGATGAACTTTTAGAGTATAACGAGTATGTCGGAAATTACTACGGCACACCTAAAAAACCTGTTATAAGCGCCACCGAAAAGGGTGACGATATTATAATTGAGGTCGATGTAAACGGCGCTCATTCTATTAGAAATAAGTTGACCGATGCGGTGAGCATTTTTATAATGCCTCCTTCATTTGCAGAACTTAAAAACAGACTTTCGGGCAGAGGCACAGAAACTGCTGAGATTATTGAAAAAAGACTTAGCAGTGCATTAGATGAAATTAAACGTGCAACTGAATATGACTATGTTGTCGTAAATGATGATTTAGACATAGCGGTTGACGATATAATTAAAATTATTAAAAGTAACCACTTAAAATTAAAATCACAAAAACATATTATTGATGAGGTGTTGGAAAAATGTTAAACCCAAATATCGGAAAGCTTATCACAAACACAGAAAACAGATACCGTCTTGTAATTGATATTGCACATACGGCACGTAAAATCTCTGCAAAGGCAGAGGAGAAGGGCGAAATTATTATTGAAAAGCCCGTAAGCATTGCTATTGATAAGTTGGCTTCAGAAATCTAATTATTTTTAGGGAGGTATAGGTATGAAAGGACTTGTCGCTAAGGTCGCCTTAAACGGCGCTACCTATTCTTTTGACAAGCTTTATACCTATTCAGTACCAACTTCTTATGCTAACCTTTCGGCAGGTTCGCGTGTGTTGGTGCCTTTTGGCAAGGGGAATATTAAAAAACAGGGAATGGTTTTTTCTGTTTGTGAAGAGGAAATAGAGGGACTTAAAAGTATTTCTTCGGTTATAGACAGTGTTCCGATTTTAAACAAACAAATGCTTTCGCTTTGTGAGTTTATGCAAAAAACTGTTTTTTGCACATACTATGACGCTGTAAATGCCATGTTGCCGACAGGCCTTTCATATAAACTTGTAAACTATTACAGTGCGAATGAGGAATTTCAAAAAAGCCTGCTTAATGATACTCAAAAAAGTATTTATGAGTATTTGATTGATAACGGCGAAAAATCAGAGGATTTTATAAAAACTCAGTTTGGTGTAGAGGCAGATGTTTTGGCTTTAATGACTGAGAATGAGGCAATTATAAAATCAACTGATGCCAAACGAAAAATGGCAGATGCAACACAAAAATGGGTTGGAATAGTAAACGATGAATTGCCCGCAAAATTAACCGCAAAACAAAAAGAGGTTTTAAATCTTTTAAGTGATGTAGGTCAAGCAGCGGTTAAGGAAGTTTGCTATTTTACAGGTGTTTCGCAGTCGGTGGTAGATGGGCTTGTTAAAAAAGGCATTCTTGCATATTTTACAAAGCAAGTTTACAGAAAGCCTCAAATATCTGCTCGGTCTAATGATAATAAAATCACACTCACCGATGAGCAACAGTCTGCTTTTGAGGGACTTTATAACGACTATAAATCAGAAGAAGCCAAGGTTTCTTTGCTTTACGGAATAACAGGCTCGGGTAAAACACAGGTGTTTTTAAGCCTTGCCGATAAAGTAACTGCTGAGGGCAGAGGGGTAATTGTTATGGTGCCCGAAATTGCTCTCACACCGCAGCTTATTTCTATTTTCACATCACGCTATGGCGATAAGGTTGCGGTTTTTCACAGCGCGTTGGCACTCGGTCAGCGAATGGATGAATGGCAAAGAATAAAAGACGGGAAAGCCCTTGTAGCTATAGGCACGCGCAGTGCGATTTTTGCACCGTTTGATGACTTGGGACTTGTTATTATTGATGAGGAACAGGAGCATACCTATAAATCTGAAAAAACTCCGCGTTTTCATACAAGAGATTTGGCAAAATTCAGAATTGCTGAGAGCAAAGG
>JAFYNC010000139.1 GCA_017549905.1 Clostridia bacterium
ATATAATACATTTATGTAATCGTTTGTTGTGAGGTGAAGGGTATGTCCGATTTCAAGTTAGTTTCAAATTACAAGCCCACGGGTGACCAACCCGAGGCTATTGAAGCCTTGGTAGAAGGTTTAAACCGTGGCGATAAAGAGCAGGTTTTGCTAGGTGTTACAGGTTCGGGAAAGACCTTTACAATGGCTAATATTATTGAAAAAGTTAACCGTCCGACCCTCGTTCTCGCTCACAATAAAACCCTCGCCGCACAGCTCTGCTCCGAGTTTCGTGAGTTCTTCCCCGAAAACGCGGTGGAATATTTTGTGTCTTATTATGACTATTATCAACCCGAGGCGTATTTGCCCGGTACTGACACATACATTGAAAAAGACTCGGCCATTAATGATGAAATAGACAAGCTTCGCCACTCTGCAACATGCGCACTGAGTGAACGCAGAGATGTTATAATTGTAGCCTCGGTTTCTTGTATTTACTCACTCGGTAACCCTATTGATTACAGAAATATGGTTATTTCTTTAAGACAGGGTATGGAGAAAAACCGCGACGAACTTATTAAAAAATTAGTTGACCTGCAGTATGAACGAAATGATATTAATTTTATTCGTAACAAATTCAGGGTACGCGGTGACACTGTTGAAATTTTCCCCGCATATTCAATGGAAAATGCGATAAGGGTTGAATTTTTTGGTGATGAAATTGACAGAATTTCAGAAATAAACACTTTGACAGGCGAAATCAAAGCCTTTTTATCTCATATTGCGATATACCCTGCCTCTCACTATATCGTTCCTCAAGACAAGTTAGAAGAAGCGCTTACAGAAATTAAGGACGAAATGGAAGAAAGGGTAAAATTCTTTATTGATAACGAACAACTTATAGAGGCACAGCGGATTCGTCAGCGCACAGAATATGACGTTGAGATGCTTCGCGAAATCGGCACTTGCAAGGGTGTTGAAAACTATTCGCGTGTGTTATCCCGCAGAGCGCCGGGCAGCACCCCTTCTACCCTGCTTGATTATTTCCCCGACGATTTTATTATATTTGTTGATGAGTCACATGTAACACTGCCTCAGGTGCGCGGTATGTATGGCGGTGACAGAGCGCGAAAGGAAAATCTTGTGCAATACGGCTTCCGTCTGCCCTCTGCTTTTGATAACCGTCCCCTTAATTTTGAGGAATTTTACTCTCACGTTCATCAAGCGGTTTTTGTTTCTGCAACACCTGCCGATTTTGAAAAAGACCACGCCTCACAAATAGTTGAACAGGTAATACGTCCTACCGGTCTGCTCGACCCTAAAATATTAGTACGCCCAATAGATGGACAAATCGACGACTTAGTGTCTGAAATCAATATCCGCACTGCAAAGAAAGAACGTGTGCTTATTACAACACTTACCAAGAAGATGGCGGAAGACCTCACAGAATACCTCGAAAATCTTGATATAAAAGTACGTTATATGCACTATGACATTGATACTATTGAACGCATGCAAATTATCCGAGATTTACGTCTTGGTGAGTTTGATGTTCTTGTTGGTATTAATCTGCTCAGAGAAGGTCTTGACATACCCGAAGTGTCACTTGTTGCAATTCTTGATGCGGATAAAGAAGGCTTCCTCAGAAGCGAAACCTCACTTGTGCAAACCATAGGCAGAGCCGCACGTAATGCCGAGGGCGAGGTTATAATGTATGCCGACAGTGTAACACCATCTATGGAAAGGGCTATTAACGAAACCGAGCGACGACGCGCTATTCAGCAAAAATATAACCTGGAAAACGGCATTACACCTAAAACCATTATTAAAGATGTTCACGAAATACTCGAAATTGGCACTAAGGTTGATAAAGAAAAGCCTGTTTCTAAACTAAGCCGTATAGAGCGCGAGGCTGAAATTAAGCGCCTCACCTATGAAATGAAGCAAGCGGCTAAAATTCTTGAATTTGAACACGCGGCAATGCTACGCGATAAAATTGAAGCCTTAAGAAAAGGAAAATAATCGGTAGAGAAACCATCTCTCTACCGATTATTTTTATTGTTTCAAGAAAAAAGCACCCACTTTTGTGAGTGCTTAAAATCAGAACTTACAATATTCCAAACAAAATAAACGCTACCGTATTTATTGCAAAGTTAGCAAACATATGGACAAACCAAGAGGAATAAACATTGTCATTAAGCTCGTTAAGGAAATTAAAGATGCATCCGCCAATAATAAGTCCAAAAAGCAGTAACAATAAAGTTCCAAAACCAAACATACCAACAAGCATCCCAACATGATATATTGCAAACAAAACCGAGCTGAATATATATGCTACTTTTCGGGTTGTATATTTTTTTAGGGTTATAAAGCCAAATCCTCTGAAGAAAAATTCTTCAAGAAATGAATTCATAAGCGAAATATATATTGAAACATAAAGAAAATTGTCGGCTGTAATTCCCATACCTTCGGTTAAATTTGAAGTTACATTGGAATAATCAATTATATTTCTTGTGATCAGAAAACCGCCCACAATAACCGAATATACACCAACGCCAAGCAGAAAGGCTTTAAGAATTCCGCTTTTTTTAAAAACAAACAGCTTTTTAAACTCCTTAAAGGCTTCCTTGTTTTTTATAAAAAACAGCATAGGTAAAGCCAAAAAGAAAACCATTTTAATCGGTATTCTAACAAAATAATTCGGGTGTAAAAATGCGTCAATTAAAGTAACTGCAACCGAAAAAAATAAAACTGATGACATTATAGATATCTTCTTGTTCAAAATAAATCCCTTCTTGCAAACTTGATTTAACAATTAAATTATAGCATAAATTTATTCAGATGTAAACAGAGAAAAAGCAACGCGGTATGCAAAAAAACAAGCCCTGCAAAACGCAGAGCTTGTAGTATAGATAATACAGATTATCTCTTTGAGAACTGGGGTGCACGACGTGCGCCTTTGAGACCGTATTTCTTTCTTTCCTTCATACGAGGGTCACGAGTGAGAAGGCCTGCCTTCTTGAGTTCAGCACGAAGCTCAGCATCATACTGAAGAAGAGCACGTGAAATACCGTGACGGATAGCACCAGCCTGACCTGTAACACCGCCACCTGCAACGCGGCAGATGATATCGAACTTGTCGAGTGTGCCTGTAAGGTTAAGAGGCTGACGAACAATAAGCTTTAAGGTTTCAAGGCCAAAATAATCGTCAATTTCTCTGTCATTGATGATGATTTTACCTGTACCGTTGTATACGCGAACACGGGCAACAGAACTTTTTCTTCTGCCTGTTCCGTAGAAATAAGGCTTTTCGTTAAACATAATTTCTGTCTCCCTTCTTAGAATTCATAAACTTCGGGTTTCTGAGCTACTTGCTTGTAGTCAGCACCGCTGTAAATGTGAAGTCTTGTAAGTGCTTTACGGCCGATTGTAGTATCAGGAACCATACCCTTAACTGCAAGCTCCATAGCAAGCTCAGGACGTGTCTTCATAAGAGTTCCATATTGAACCTCTTTAAGACCGCCGATATAGCCTGTATGACGACGATAATACTTATTTTCTAACTTCTTGCCTGTTAAAACTGCTTTATCAGCATTGATAACGATAACATGGTCACCGCAATCTACATGAGGAGTAAACTCGGGCTTAATTTTGCCACGAAGAATATCCGCAACCTTTGCAGCAGTACGACCTAAAGGTCTGTTAGCAGCATCGATTATATACCATTTACGCTGAATTTCAGCAGGCTTTGCCATAAATGTTGACATAATGATAACCTCCGTAATTTATATTTTGTGTGGCGAGAAAGCATACTTCTCCCACAACCAGCTTGAATATAATACCACACCAAAAAACTGTTGTCAACACTTAATTTTAAAAATTTTAATTTAGATTTTAAAAGCTCTCGTTTTCTCTTGTTTTCTTCTATTTTCTTCTGTTTTCTCACTTTCGAATTTTACTTTTTTGCAAAAAAATACCCGACCTCTAAACGAGGTCGGGTATCAAATTCTTTAAATATTACATTTTAGCAAGGTTTGCTTTAAGGTTATCGAGCTGCTCGCGAAGTGCTTCAGGTAATCTGTCACCAAACTTCTTGTAATGCTCTTCAATTTCCTCAGCTTCCTTAGTCCAAACATCTTTGTCAACCTTGAGGATAGACTTAAGTGTATCCATATCCATATCAAGATCTGTAAGGTCGATATCTTCAGGCATTGGAACGTAACCGATAGCAGTTTCTGTTGCTTCTGCATTGCCTTCGCAACGGTCAATAATCCAGTTAAGAACTCTCATATTGTCGCCAAATCCGGGCCATACAAAGTTACCTTCGTCATCAGTACGGAACCAGTTAACATTGAAAATCTTAGGAGCTTTATCGCCCAATTTTTCACCCATTTCGAGCCAATGCTTGAAATAGTCACCCATATGGTAACCACAGAAAGGAAGCATAGCCATAGGATCACGGCGAACAACGCCTACTGCACCAGCAGCTGCTGCTGTGGTTTCGGAAGCCATTGCAGAGCCTACGAATACACCGTTAACCCAATCCTTTGATTGATATACAAGCGGAGCACACTTAGCGCGACGGCCGCCGAAGATAATAGCAGAAATCGGAACGCCTGCGCCCTTATCGAATTCTTCAGAAATGCAAGGACAATTTTCAGCAGGAGCTGTAAATCTTGAGTTGGGATGTGCAGCACAGGTAGACTTATCTGCCTTGTCGAACTTAGCAGGATCCCAAGCATTACCCTTCCAATCAAGCGCATTTTCAGGAAGATTCTTATTAAGTCCTTCCCACCAAACTGTATTATCATTAAGATCAAGAGCTACGTTTGTGAAGATAGTATTCTTCTTTGTGCTCTCAAGAGCGTTAAAGTTAGAATGCTCGTTAGTACCGGGAGCAACACCAAAGAAGCCGTTTTCAGGGTTGATAGCATAAAGTCTGCCATCAGGACCTATCTTCATCCAAGCGATATCATCACCAACAGTCCAAATCTTATAACCCTTTTCACGTAAATACTGGGGAGGAATAAGCATAGCAAGGTTGGTCTTACCGCAAGCTGACGGGAATGCAGCTGCAACATACTTAACCTCGCCCTTAGGATTCTGAAGACCTAAAATGAGCATGTGCTCTGCCATCCAGCCTTCTTTCCAACCCTGATATGAAGCAATACGAAGTGCGAAGCACTTTTTACCAAGCAATACGTTACCGCCGTAACCTGAGTTTACAGAAATAATTGTATTATCCTCAGGGAAGTGGCAAATGTAACGGTTTTCGGGGTCAACATCACAACGTGAATGTAAACCTCTTACCCAGTCGTTGCTGTCGCCTAAAACCTCAAGTACCTTAAGGCTAACGCGAGTCATAATAAGCATATTGAGAACAACGTATACAGAATCGGTTACCTCAATACCAATCTTAGCAAGTGGTGAGCCAATAGGTCCCATTGAATAAGGGATAACATACATTGTCTTGCCCTTATAGCTGCCACGTGCAATTTTATAAAGCTTATCGTACATTTCAGCAGGTGCGCACCAGTTGTTTGTAGGACCTGCATTATCCTTTTCGCTTGTGCAGATAAATGTGCGATCTTCAACACGTGCAACGTCATTAGGATTTGTACGGTGTAAGTAACATCCGGGTAATTTTTCTTGATTAAGAGCAGTAAGTTCGCCAAGCTTTACAGCTTCTTCACGCAAAGCTTCTCTCTGCTCGTCAGTTCCGTCAACCCAAACAACATTGTCAGGAGTGAGGAGTTCTTTCATTTCGTCTAACCATTTGATAACGGTTTTATTAGTTGTCATTTTTGGATCTCCTTTTTTAAAGCTCAATTTTTTCCTTATATATTATACTTCAAAACGACATGAATTGCAATAGGATTTATGATAATTTTCTTGAATATCTTAAAAATATTGACATAATAAAGAAAAAGTCTTAAAATTAAGACATTGGAGGGGTATAAATGAAAAACGGTTTAATCAGAATTGCGGCAGGTGTGCCACGAGTAGCTGTTGCAGATGTTAACGCTAACACACAAAACATTAAAAATCTGATTTCTTTAGCAGATACAAAACAAGTGAAACTTTTGGTATTGCCCGAACTTTGTATCACCTCATCAACCTGCGGGGATTTATTTTTTAACAGTCTTTTGATTTCTTCAGCAAAAAACGCACTCGATGAACTTGCAGAGTTTACAAAGGGCAAATATCCAACCGTAATTTTAGGACTGCCCCTTGAAGATAACAAAAAGTTATATAACTGCGCCGCAATATTAAGAAACGGCGAAATTTTAGGAATTGTTAAAAAAGAACAAATTGAAAATAACCGTTTTTCAGACCAAAACCGCTATTTTTCTATCCCTGAAACTGATTGTAATAGTTTTAAAATCGATGATTTGTCATTCACAGTTTTAATAGGCGACCCTTGTGATAACCATTTTCAAAACAATGCTGATATTGTTGTTAATTTGGCTGCTATTAAGCATACTGTGGGCAAAGCCGATAAAATCAAAGATGCAATTATTAATATGGGCTCTACCTACGTGTTTGCTTCAAGCGGACTTGGTGAATCGACTACTGACAACGTATTTTCAGGGTTGACATTTATTTCAGGTGGCGGTAAAATTTTAGCCCAAGGCGAGCCGTTCTGCTATGAAAATCTTATAATTTCAGATGTAAATATCAAGGAAAATCGTTTTGCAAATGTAATTTCAAAACAAAAAAACGAAAATTTAATTGAAAAAAATCCGTTTTTGCCAAGTTCTGTAAATAAAGACGCGTATTTAGAGGAAATTTTACAGATACAATCCCACGCTTTAGCTCGCAGATTAGAGCACACACACACTAAAAAGGCAGTAATCGGAATTTCAGGCGGACTTGA
>JAFYNC010000140.1 GCA_017549905.1 Clostridia bacterium
ATTACCTGCAACGTAGTTAAACACGCTAGTAAAACCTGCATCATAATACATTTTAATTTCGCCACCGCTGGACCAAATTTCCGCAACGGTATAGATATCGCCGTGCTTTTCTTGCAAATAATCGTTAAACCATTTCCAAAACTCAATATTTTTATCAATAGTTCCGTAAACGTGCTTAGCCGCATCCAATCTAAAGCCTTCAGCACCCTTTTCAATCCAAAAATCGGCAATCTTTTTAACTTCTTCTCTTAGTGAGGCACTGTCCATGTTAAGATCGGGCATACCGCTCCAGAAAACACCTTCGTAGTAAAGATTAGTACCTATTTGATGATAGCCGTTTATCTTTTGATTTGAATACACGTACCAATCCTTGTAAGGTGAAGAAGTGCCGTACATATTAGCGCCCTTTGACTCTATAAACCAAGGATGTTGAGAGGAAGTATGATTTAAAACTAGGTCTACGATAAGCTTAATATCCCTTTCTTTACACTCTTTTGCAAGCTCTTCAAAGTCCGCCATAGTGCCATAAGCAGGGTCTATTGCATAATAATCGGTAACGTCATACTTATGGTAAGTTGGTGAAGGACAGATGGGCATAAGCCAAATACCCGTAATTCCCAAATCGTCATGAGTATCATCATTGCCGTCGTTTAAATAATCAAGCTTATTTATAACACCGCGCAAATCCCCCATTCCGTCGCCGTTGCTATCAGCAAAAGCACCAACAAAAATTTCATAAAACACGCGATTGTTATCATCAATGTGAACAACCTCTTTGTATTCGTATGGATCGCCGTCATCTACAACAGGCGGAGTGGAAGAAGATTCTTTATCATTACAGCTAAAAAGCATAAAACAAGCAATTAAGCTTAAAATTAAAGATAGAAATTTTTTCATAATAACACCTTAACCTTTAACTGCGCCTGCAGTTACGCCCTCTGCATAATATTTTTGCATAAATAGGAACAATGCCGTTATAGGTATAGAAATTACAACTGCGCCGGCACAGAAGGGAAGATACCATTCACTTATAGATTCACGCTCCAGCATAGACCAAAGACCTACTGCAACGGTGAATAAATCACTCTTACCCTGCATAATAAAGGATGCAAAAATGAAGTCCGTCCAAGGAGCAAGGAAGGAAGTAAGAACGGTGTAAATAATCATTGGCTTAGATAGCGGAATGGTTATTTGCCAAAAAATTCTAAATCTGGTTGCGCCGTCTATCATAGCAGCTTCATCCAACTCTTTAGGAATAGTATCAAAGAAGCCTTTACAAATATGGTAATTGAGTCCTGCCCCGCCCGAATAAACTAAAATAAGCGCCACTAGGCTTTGGTTAAGGTTTAAAAGCTTTAAGATATGATATATTGCAATCATACTCATAAAACCGGGGAACATACCCAAAATTAAGGCAATATTCATTATTGTTTTACGCATTTTAAAGCGCATACGTGAAAGGGCAAATGATGAACAAAGCGTAAATAAAGTAGACAGTATGCAAGAAAAGATTGCAACCGTTAAAGTATTGGTACACCATAAAACGAAATTTCTTTCCGTATTGGTAAATAACTTAACGTAGTTATCAAAGCCCAATTGCTTAGGCCAAATGTATTTAACGAAAGCACCGCCTTCTAATCTAAAGGATGAAAGAATTAGCCAAGCAATAGGCAATAACCAAATGATTGAAAGAACTGTTAAAATAATATAAACAACTACGTTGCTTGCAATTTGGCTTCTACGTAAACTCTTAGTATTTTCGCTCATTGGAATTCCTCCTCTCTCTTAACAGAAGCAGACATATTGTAGGTAATAAGCGATAATGAAGCGGAAATAACGAACATTAAAATACCTATTGCCGACGCAAGGTTATACATCTGCTGATTTAATGAAAGCTTATACAACCAAGTAATTAAAAGGTCCGTTTCGCCTGCATAATACAAGCTTGAGGTAAGCGGATTTCCGCCCGATAGCAAGTAAATTACGTTGAAGTTGTTAAGGTTACCTATGAATTGAGTTATGAGATAAGGGGTTGTAACGAATAACATATACGGCATAGTAATTTTAACGAACATAATAAAGGGGGACGCCCCGTCTATTTTTGCGCTTTCGTACAAAGAAGCGGGAATATTCATTAAAATACCCGTTGTCATTAACATAGTGTATGGAATACCAACCCAAAGGTTAATAACTATTACCGTTATTTTTGCGGTTAACCCGCTACCCGTAAAGAACTTAATAGGTTCAAAGCCCCATTGAATTAAAAGTTGATTTACTATACCTTCATCTGCCAAAATTTTGCTCATTAAAAGCAAGGTAACGAATTGAGGAACGGCTATCGTGGTTACAAAAATCGTTCTCCACATCTTTTTAAATTTAATACCCTTCTTATTTATTAAAAGAGCCAAAATCATGCCGAAAATATAGTTTAAGAAGGTAGCGCAAATTGCCCAAATAATGGTCCAAATAAGTATTCTTGTAAAGGTAGCAGAAATAGAGACTGCGCCCGTTGCACCAAAATTAAAAATTTCCTTAAAAATGCTAAGCCCATTCCAAGTAAATAGGTTTGCAGGGGGAAGATGCGCCCTATCAAAATTAGTAAACGCAAGCAATATCATTGTTATAAGCGGAAATACCGTAAAGGCAAGCACGCCAATTGTTGGTAACGCCAATATTGTTACGTGGAAATTCGAATTTAAATAAGTTTTTAGTTCACTTGTAAAGGATATAGGTTGCTTACCTGCATCTGCACGAAGCTTTGCTTTATAACAGTCCACAACAGAGCGCATCCAAAGATACACAAAGAAAAAGATAACGCCAAAAATTAAAACGTTAAAAAGCAAAATTTGAAAAGAGTTATGCTTGTATGCGTAAATGGGAATCAAATCGCCAAAGAATTCTTCATAGCCGACTATAATTTCCGCAACAGTACCAAGCGAACCCAATAATCCTAAATAATATCCCGCAAAAAGCACTATAAATAGCACGAAAGCCACTTCTACGAGTAAATAAATTATTCCTTTAATAACCTGACCTTTTAAAATAAGACCAAGCCCCATAAATAAGCAAGAAAGCCAAACTAGAAACCCACCTTTGCATATAGATTCCCATAGCTGAGCAAATAAACTAGTTTTCTTTTTTACTCCTATAGTAGTAGTCGCCATAATCGCAACCTCCTATAATAGTTATAAATAAGTAAAACAAGGGAGACTTCACAGTCTCCCTTGAAAAACAACAAATTAACCTGTGATGG
>JAFYNC010000141.1 GCA_017549905.1 Clostridia bacterium
CAAGGAGTTTGCGGAGAGGTTGAAACAGGTTTTTTGGTCTAAAGCAGAGTGTGACTTCTTAATTCGTGGGATAGTTGACAACCTCTTTAATGAATTGGTGGGTGATGAAGATGGAAAAAGTTAAGCAGTGTGAAAGGTGCGGCAAAGACTATAAGTCACGCGCCAACAACTCTAAATGGTGCCCTGATTGCTTAAAGATTGTTAAAAGGTTATCTGCTCACAAAGCATACTACGCAAAATTAGGTCAACCCGTACCAGAACGCATTTTGAAAAGGTTTGAATATAAAAATCCGTCAACTCCACCTGCGCAAAAGCAAACCCTAAAATGCGGGTTAGAACACTGCCCTTTTAAATCGGGTAACAGACCTTGTATGTTCTTTTTTGAGTATAAAGACGGCACTTCTTCTTGTCCGGGAACAAATTTTATAAAGCAAGGTGGTGTTTGATATGCCTCACTATTACGGTAGCGAAAAAACTAAATGCGCGTTTTACAAAGAAGAAACTAAAAACGCTATAAAGTGCGAGGGCGATTTTTCGGAAAGTTGCACTTTTAATTTTTTGACCGCCACCGAAAAGAAACGCTATAAAAAACAACATTGCAACAACAACTATTCAGATTGTCCCCACTTTAAAAGAATTATAAATAAATATCTCGGATAAAACGAGGCTGCACGTTATTCGTGCGGCTTTTGTTTTTTGTCTTTTAATGGGGGGGTGTAATTTTAAAAATACACTTGCTATGATGGTATAGAGTATATTTCAAAGGCGGTGATAATTAGATTGAATGAGAAAAACTTAATACCAAATAGCGAAAGAACTCCGAGCGAACGCCGAGAAATCGCAAAAAAAGGCGGCATTAAAAGCGGTGAGGCAAGACGCAAAAAAAGAAACACCGCTCAACTTATAAATGCTATGCTTTCAGCAAAGGTAAACGCCGAGAATGAACAAATGCTTAAAGAACAATACGGTGAAGCGTTTGATGATGCTGAAGTTGATATAAATGCTTTATGCGTTGCCGGACTTATAAATAAAACCGTTAAAGACGGTGACACCAAAGCGTTTGAATGTTTGCAGTCTTATCAATCTAAAGCCGAAGCCACAGAGAACGCAGATGCACGGTATTCGCTACCTATTACAGATGTTACTGTTGACTTTGTTGAGCTTTACCGCTCAATACACAAGGTTTGGGAAAACAAGTTAAACGTTCGCGAAATTATTCTTAAAGGCGGTCGTGGTTCAATTAAATCAAACTTTATTGCCGCGTTGGTTGAAGAAACGATATACAACGACCCGCAAGCGCACTGTGTGTTTACAAGAAGATACAAAACCGACCTTAGAGGCTCGGTGTATAACCAATTTATGAAAACGGTTATCAGACACGGTAAGATTGATGATTGGGAGTTCACTTCTTCCCCGCTTGTTGCTAGGTATAAAAAAACAGGGCAGATGGTAATTTTTGTTGGTGCCGATAAGCCAATAAGCCTTAAATCTTATAATTTGTCTTTTGGCTATGTAAAACTGCTTATTCACGAAGAATGCGATGAAATGGCAGGCGTTGAGCAGATGGATAACATCGAAGATACTTTTCTTCGTTCTGATACACCTGCGCTTGACGTTAAAATATTCAACCCGCCTAAATCTGCAAATAACTTTATGAACGAATATACGGCGAGTAAAGAAAATGACCCACAAACCATAGTATGCCACAGTTATTATTACAACGTGCCTATTGAGTGGCTTGGTAAACGCTTTTTTGAACGTGCTGAATGGTTTAAGGAAAACAAGCCTAAATATTATGCTAATAACTATTTGGGTGAAGTTACCGGAACGGGCGGCGCAATATTTGAAAATCTTGAAGTTAGAGAAATAACAGACAACGAAGTAAACGCTATGCCCTATTTTTATCACGGTTTGGACTTTGGCTATGAACACCCACAAGCCTTTGTTAAATGCTATTATGACCGTGATACAGACGTTTTATATGCGGTTGAGGAAGAATATTCAAAGCGTTGTAAAAACTCAACCTTTGCCCGTAAAATTGCAAAATATAAAAACGTTGAAATAATAGCAGATAGCGCAAGGCCTGATAATATTTCCGAAATGAACGATTGGGGCTTTGATGTTATTGGCGCAGTTAAAAGATGGGGTGCTAATAAAGGGCGTGATTACTGTTGGGAATGGTTAAGGCAATGTAATAAAATTGTTGTGGACCGCAACAGAACGCCGCATCTTGCCGAAGAGCTTACCAAACTTGAATTTGAACTGTTAAAAGATTGTACGTTTTCAAGTTCTTACCCCACTCTAAATGAAGACTGCACAATGGCGCTTATTTATTCGCTTAACCGCATTATTCGCGAGAGCAGGCGAGAAGATTTATACGAAGATGAAAACATTGATTATGAGGAAGAGGACGATATAAACGATGAATATTGAAACAACTCTTAAAAATATTTTTTTGAAGGTGGCTAAAAGGCTTAATTTAGAATTGGTTGACAAAAGCGAAAGCGGTATTGATTTTGGTGAAGGCGGTTTAAATCCAACTGCTATTGGTGCTAGTGTGGTTGCTAACATTGCGATTGATGATAGCGACATCATTATTGACGGAAACAACGCAAGAGCCGAAGCTATAAGGGAAATAAAAGATTATTATACCGATGAACTTCAAACCCCGGTTGCAGAGGTTGCGCTTGGTACCGGCGATGCTATTGTTCGCCCGTTTACTGATGGTAAATATATCGGTCTTAATATAATCGGCAACGACAACTTCGTAATTACTGAATGTATTGGCACCCATTTAAAAGGCGTTATTATGATGCTTGATGAATATGTTGAAAAAAACAAAACTTACCGCCTCTTTGAGTCGCAAACAATCAAAGAAACCGACCAAGCACAAACGGTTGTTTATATTCGCCGTTTAGCTTATGCCGATAATAAAGAGGTCTCTTTGCTTTCTACTTCTTGGGATAGTATGCCCGA
>JAFYNC010000017.1 GCA_017549905.1 Clostridia bacterium
CTAAATATGCAGAGCGTTTAGTAAATATTCGTAAGATTTTGTTGACCGTTAAGAATCCTTATTCTGATTCTGTTTATGAAGACGTTGACCGTAACGGCAGGGTAGACGTTAGAGACCTTATTGCTACTAAGGAAGCTGCTGCTAATAACTTTGCAGCTAATGGCGCTGATAATCAGGTTAAGGCTTGGAAAGCTGAACACCTTACCGGTAGCAATGCTACTGCTGAAGAACTCTATAAGGGTACTAAGTATTATATTGACGCTGAAAACGGAGATGACTCCAATAGTGGTACTTCACCTGAAGATGCTTGGCAGTCACTTACAAAAGCAGCAAGTGTTAGATCAGGTAATACTGTTCTCTTTAAGGCTGGTCAAACATTTAGAAATACAAGCATAAATAGTGGAATCTTTGACGATAAAGCTTCAGCTGTTCTCACTACTAAATCAGGCGTAACTTACGGTGCTTACGGCGAAGGCGCTAAACCGGTGCTTTCAGGTTCTGCTTATAACTATGCAGATAAGAATAGCGTTTCTTGGTCAAATGATGGCAATGGCATTTGGAAGACTGGCGTTAACAATTCATCTGCAGGTATCGTTGTTTACAACGGCGGCGAACTTATTGGTAATATGACCGTATCTAAAGCTGCTCTTGCAACTGCTCAAGACGGTGACTTCTACCACGACGGCAATTACATTTATGTAAAATCTTCTACCGGTAATCCTGCTGATAAATGGAACGACATCGAAATCGGTGTTTACAGAAGTGTTATTGATTTGAGCGAAGGTGTTACAATTGATAACATCGCTGTTATGTACACAGGTTATCACGGTATGGAGAGCTCTGCAACAGAAAGTAACATCACCATCACTAACTGTGTTGTTTCTTACATCGGTGGTTCTGTTATGAAGGGAACTCGTTTAGGTAACGGTATCCAGTTTGGTATCAGCGGTTCTAACCTTACGGTTGAAAACTGCTATGTATCTGAATGTTATGACGCAGGTCTTACATTCCAGACATGGAGTGGTGAAGGTAACGGCTACTGGATTAACCTTACATTCAAAAACAACCTTGTTGAAAATTGCCACTATTCATTTGAATGGTTCGGAATAGGTACAGAAGGTAGCAATGAAGGCACAGAAATTAAGAATATTTCTGTTGATAGCAATATCTTCGTAGGCGCAGGTTACGGTTGGAGCTATGACGAGCGGGAAGATTTTGGTGCAAGTTCAATTCAAGTTTCTCACTTCCGTGGCGGTTCTAACAAGAGCTACTATAAAAATATGTCTAACTTCCAGTTCACAAATAACATTCTTGATGGTTCTAAGAAGAGCCTTGTTTACTGGTATTGGACACATGAAACAGAAGCTGAAATTACTTCTGAGAATTTCTCTGCTTCAGGCAACTCTTTCTATCAGAGAAGCGGTTGTGATGACTATATTCTTAACTATAAAGATCAACCATTACTTAACGGTTGTTCAAGAGGTAAAGTTAGAGAGGCTCTCGAGAAATTTGAAGCTACTACAACTCCTACCGGTAATGCTGAATTCATTTATGATGATCAGGTTGTTATTCTTAAATAATAAATTTAACTCCTAATATACTATTTGTTTTGGCCACCCGCTCGCAAGGCGGGTGGCCAAAACGCATTTTTAAATAAAAAAAGATAGGATATGCAGAGGTTGAATTTTTATTTTCAGAGTGTAAAGAAAAAAACTTGACAGATAGAAAAAAGTGTGCTATAATCATCGGCGGTGAGGAGTGTTTTGGGTTGAAAGATTTATTTGTTTCTGCTTTGCTCGATGTTTATGGTGAATTTTTAAGCGAAAAGCAAAGGGCTCTCACTGAATATTATTACAATGATGATTTATCGCTTTCTGAAATCGCTGAGAATGAGGGCATAACCCGTCAGGGCGCAAGTGACCTTATTAAACGCTCGGTTTCACAGCTTAAGGAATATGAAGAAAAATGCCGTTACTGTGAGCGTTTTTTGAAGCTTAAAGAATTGGCAGAGGATTTTAAAAAGGGCGATAAATCTCAAATTAATTCTATAATCGAAGTTATAAATGAGCTTTAAGGAGTGAGCAAAATGGCGTTTGATAATTTATCCGATAAGTTAGCCGGTGTGTTTAAACGCCTGCGCTCTAAGGGTAAACTTAGCGAGTCGGATGTTAAAACCGCTATGCGCGAGGTTCGTTTGGCGCTTTTAGAGGCTGACGTTAACTATAAAGTTGCGAAAGACTTTACAAATTCTGTTGCAGAAAAATGCATTGGCGAAAATGTAATGGAAAGTCTTACTGCGGCGCAGATGGTAATTAAAATCGTTAAGGAAGAATTAACGGCTTTAATGGGCAGTGAGCAAGCAAGACTTAACACATCTTCAAAATTGCCGACAGTTATTATGATGTGCGGTTTGCAGGGTTCTGGTAAAACAACCCATTCCGCAAAACTTGCAAAGCTTTTGCGCTCTCAAGGGCACAGACCAATGCTTGCCGCTTGCGACATTTACAGACCCGCTGCTATTGAGCAGTTAAAGGTGGTAGGAAAAGCGGTTGACGCGCCTGTTTTTGAAATGGGCACCGAAAAGCCTGAAATTATAGCTCAAAAAGCGGTAGCCTATGCTAAGGACTACGGTCACGATTATTTGATTCTCGATACCGCCGGTAGACTTCATATTGATACCGAGCTTATGGACGAATTAAAGCGTATAACCAAGGCTATTGATGTTCATAATATTTTGCTTGTTATTGACTCTATGGTCGGTCAGGATGCTGTTAATATCGCAAAGTCTTTTAATGATATATTAGAGCTTGACGGTGTGATTTTAACCAAGCTTGACGGTGATACAAGAGGCGGTGCGGCACTTTCGGTTAAGGCTGTTACAGGCAAGCCGATTATGTTTGCAGGTACAGGCGAAAAACTTGGCGATTTAGAAGAGTTTCATCCTGACAGAATGGCTTCGCGTATACTTGGTATGGGTGACGTGCTGTCGCTTATTGAAAAGGTTGAGGCTGAGGTTGACGAAAAGAAGGCTGAGGAAGCCGCAAGAAGACTTCAAGAAAACAAGTTTGATATGAACGACCTTTTAGACCAGTTCCATCAGATTAAAAAAATGGGCTCGCTTAAAAGTATTCTTTCTATGCTTCCCGGTATGGAA
>JAFYNC010000142.1 GCA_017549905.1 Clostridia bacterium
AATTTAAGCAGCATGATAAAAACCGAAGACAATCAATCAAGGATGGCAGAGAAATCTGCCATCCTTTTTCCGTCCCGCACAGTCGGGCTTGTTGAACAAATTTTAATTTGTCATTGTAGGGGACGACGTCCTTGACGTCCCATCTGAAAAGTGCAAAAGGTCGGGAAGATATCATCTGCCTGCGGAATTTATGCGATTTTTCGGGAACATAATATGTTCGCCTACAGGCACGATTTCAGAACATTGGTCGTAGGGGACGGGTTTCCCGTCCCGAAAAAACAGCGTTAATTATGGGAGCCGAAACGGCTCCCCTACGGACACGCTTGAATCTGTTTCGTAGGTCACGACGTTTACGACGTGCCGATATTCTGCTATATTTAACAGCGTGTCGTAAACGTCACAAATCCAAGGCTTCTCCTTGAGGAGAAGCTGTCACGAAGTGACTGATGAGGTGTAGGTTGCAACGCAACCGTTATTATATTCAGCGTCGCAAGGTCGTCTCACGAATCGACCACTAAATCATAACAATTTTTAAAGGGACGTCGAGGACGTCGTCCCCTACAATAATAATTTGAAAATTGCTCGCCAAACCCGAATTTATCGGAATGTTTTTTACTTAATAAATCAAATAAATTAATCTCTATTTTTTCTGTTTCTTAATGTTTTTATAATCTGAAAAACTCCTGCCGAAAACAGAATTATCGGAACAAAAATCCATAAACCGAAGCTTTTAATTGTTCCTTTTACAGAAAGTATTTCCATAAACTTAACTATCGGAATTCCCATTCCGACCAGTGCAGATACGATACCTATATACAAACCCAACAAATCTGTTTTTATTTTTTCGAAAAAGCCCGAAGCCGATAAGTGAAATAAAATAAATACAGACGAAACCAAAGCAAAAAATGCTCCTGCAAAAATGATACCTGCTTCTTTTCTTCCGATTCCGAGAACCAACAATACAACACCTGCAAGAAATGAAACAATCACTAATCCTGCGGCAGCAATTTTTGCAATATTAACTTTCGGCGGTTTTTTAGCTTCTTGATTATTATTAAAGAATACTCTTTTGAAAACAAACAATAAAACCGCCCAGAATAGCAAAGAATAAATCACCAGACCATACTGTTTATCCTTTAAAGCCAAATAATCGAAAAAAATCAAAAAACCAAAACCGTAAAGAAAAAATCCGCCTTTGAAAAGCTTATCAAAAAAGAAAATCATTCTTTCTTTTTCAAAAATCTGCCCAACGGTTTTCAATGCCATTGATACGGCACAAATCAGGAATGGAACAAACACAATTTTCGGACTTGTTGTGTTGAACATAACATATGTCAGTAAACCGGTAATAAAAACTGAAGATATAAGTTTACCTGTATAACCGCTGTTAAACATAGCTCACCTGCTTTCGGTTTTATTCAAGAAATTTGGACTTGTCTAGCTGTTTTGTATTACACAATTATTTAGGTTTCGTAGTGTCTCATAGAGACCCTGAAAGGGGAGCTGGCACGGCTATGCCGTGACTGAGGGGTGTTGCGTAGCACAAAAGTTTAAAAGTTTATTATTTTAAAGCCCTTCGGGCACCCCTTTGTCGTTTCACGACATTTCCCCTTTCAGGGGAAATAGCTCGATTTTTATATTTGCAAAAGAATTCAAACATACCGACAGATATCGGGTTTATGGAGTTCTTTGATTTTGCACAATCTGACTCTGTGCTCGTAGGGACCGGCCTCCCGGACCATCCGCAGATTTTGATGAGGTAACGGACGGTCGAGGACGCCCGTCCCTACGTGATTGATTGAAACAGGGTTCGTAAGGGCGCGCATTGCGCGTCCAATGAATCAAGCACTTTTTGCGGACGACCAATGGTCGCCCCTACAATTGTTGATTTGAAATCTGTTCAACAAACCCGAATTTGTTTAAATGAATCATTTTAACAAATCCTTTTTGAACATTTCTACATGCATAAGAATGTGTCCTATATTTCCTTCACCCGCGTACTGCGTTGCATCGAAAAAATTGTGATTTAAATCAGACCAGACTAATTCATTTTCTTCTCCGCTGACTTCTTTTTCTTTATTAAGCTTTCCAACATAAACTTCAAGATAACAATTTCCTAAATGATACGAAAAGTCCATTAAATGAGAAAGAATAATATCATCTTTCGTTATTGTGGTTTCTTCTTCAAGTTCTCTGTATGCAGCATCAAAACCGGTTTCATTTTTTTCTATTTTTCCACCGACAAAATTCAACAATCCTTTATATGGATTTCTTTCTCTCTTACACATCAGAATTTCATCTTCATCTTTGTTAAAAACCACTATTGCATTATATCCCTGCATAAGTCACCTCTTCAAGATATTACAATCCGATTATATCTTTTTTCTTCACTTTTTTCAACGATTAAATATATTCACTTGAAATTTCTGCTTCTTACGTTTATAATGTATCAGTAATATTTTGAAAAAAGGAAGAAAAATATGAAGCTTGGTATAGTAGGTTTGCCAAACGTCGGCAAAAGCACACTTTTTAATGCAATCACAAACGCAGGCGCACAGTCTGCAAACTATCCTTTCTG
>JAFYNC010000143.1 GCA_017549905.1 Clostridia bacterium
AAAAGAGGTATTGATATGGAAAATATTTATGATAGAACAGCCCTTTTAATAGGCAAAGAAAATTTAAATAAGCTAAAAAATTCACGTGTTGCCGTATTTGGCATCGGCGGTGTTGGCGGTTATGCGGTTGAAGCGCTTGCACGCTCAGGCATTGGCACTATTGATTTGTTTGATAACGATACTGTAAGTGTTACTAATATAAACAGACAAATTATTGCCACCAACAAAACAATAGGACTTGATAAAGTTGTAGCAGCAGCACAAAGAATTTCTGAAATTAACGCGGAAATAAAGGTTAACTGTCACAACATTTTCTTTTCTGCCGAAACTGATATTGATTTTACTGATTATGATTATATTATTGACGCTATTGATACCGTTACTTCTAAAATTGAACTTATTGTTAAGGCTAAGGAGAATAATATTCCCATAATTAGTTCAATGGGCACCGGTAATAAGCTTAATGCTGATATGTTAGAAATAGCAGATATTTATAAAACCTCGGTTTGCCCTCTAGCACGTGTTATGCGGTATGAGCTTAAAAAACGTGGTATTAAATCGCTAAAGGTTGTTTATTCTAAAGAAGAACCTATAAAACCAAAAATTCAAACAAAAGAATTCGGAAGACACATTCCTGCATCTATCGCCTTTGTACCTGCTGTTTCAGGAATGTTGCTTGCAGGCGAAGTAATTAAAGATATTATAAATAATAATTGACATTTTGAAATTTAGTTATATAATTATATTATATTTCAGAGTAGACATTCTTGCGTTAAGTACCTTGCAGACGGGGAGTTGCTGTGAGGACGAAGGTTTTTTCCGCGGTAAGATTGTCGCATCCCGCTGACGATTAATATGGATAACACAAACCTCCTATTATTCGCAATCGGGTAATAGGAGGTTTTTATATATGAAAAAAAATTATTTACAAAAAATTGTATTAACAGGAATTTTAGTTGCTCTAAACGTTATACTTGAACGTTTTTTAGCATATTCCGTTTGGAATATGACTATTAGTTTCGGGTTTATTACAGTGGCATTTGCCGCCGCAATGCTCGGTATTCCTTATGCTATAGCAGTTGGTGGACTTGGTGATTTAATTGGTTCTTTGCTCTTCCCTTTTGGCGCATACTTCCCTGGATTCACACTGACAAACATTTTAGTAGCCGCTTGTCTTGCAATTTTTATTTACAAAAGAGCAACATTATTTAACATTATACTTGCAACTGTAATAAATAAAATTTCTTGCACTGTAATTTTAAATTCGATTTGGATTTCAATTCTTTATAAAGGCGGTATCTCAGCATTTTGGATAGTTGCTGTTCCGCGTATATCTCAGGCAGTAATTTTAGGAATAGTTGAAATTATTGTAATAACCCTTGTGTTCTCAGAAAAAAGCCAAATCAGAAAACAACTAAATAAATTAATCTAACCTTCCGCAGTCTTTAAGCATCTTAAGCTTTAAGACTGCGGTTTGAGTTTTTGCATCTTTAATCTCACCCGAAAGAATCATTTTAACACATTCTTCGAGTGGGATTTTTTCTATCTTCAAAAACTCATCTTCATCGGGATTTGTATCGCCAAAGGTTATGCCAGTTGCTGCATAAAGCCAAATTATTTCATCGCAATATCCCGGTGTTGGATAAAGTTGACCTAAATCAAAATACTTTTCAGCAGCAGCGCCTGTTTCTTCCTTTAATTCACGTTTTCCACACTCAAGTGGCAATTCGTCCTTGCTGTCGCGTTTACCCGCAGGTATTTCGAGAACTATTTCATTATATGGGTATCTGAATTGTCGCACCATTAAAACTTCATCTTTATCAGTAAGGGCAGCAACACATACACCACCCGGATGCTCAACTACTTCTCTTAAAGCAGTTTTTCCGTTAGGTAACAATGCATCATCGCACCTCACATTAATAATTTTGCCTTTATAAATGTATTGAACCTTTAATTGTTTCTCTTCTAAATTCATTTTTAATGCCCTTCTGTAATATAATTTATTATGTTGCTTTAGGGGTGTGAAATATGGAAAGAATTGTACTTGCAGAGGAATATGATTATTATGAACGACAAAAGGTTATAGAAAACCTTTGCCGTGAATATCCGTTTATTAAAAAGGTAACTATTGGAAAAAGTTGTTTAGGAAAAGAAATTGAGGCTATAAAAATCGGAAACTCCAATAGTTATTCATTAATATCTGCCGCTTTTCACGGTAGCGAGAGAATTACATCAAATGTATTGTTAATGTTTATTGAAGAATTGGCCAATGCTATTAAAACAGATGGTTATATAGCGGGTTTTAAAGCACGCAGAGCCCTTTCGGGACGTGGAGTAATATTTGTTCCTTGCGTTAATCCCGACGGCTGTGATATTGCTCTTTTAGGCGAAAAAGCCTGTGGTAACAACGCCGATTTTTTGAAAAAAATAGCAAAAAATAATTTTTCTAATTGGAATTCAAATTTTCGCGGTGTTGACATAAACCATAATTTTGATGCCGATTGGGAAAATTTAAGAAAAAAAGAAAGAGCGCTTGGCATTAACGGACCTTCACCTACTCGTTTTGGCGGCACTAAACCCGAAAGTGAGCCTGAAACTATTGCGCTTACAAAGCTTTGCCGAACTGCAAACATAAGACATGTTGCCGCGCTCCACTCACAAGGCGAGGTAATATATTGGAGCTTTGGTAAAACAGAGCATCCAAAATCACGAAAAATGGCAGAAATTATGGCAACATCTTCAGGCTATGCGCTCGATATACCAACAGGTATATCCGATGGCGGAGGTTTTAAGGATTGGTTTATCGAAGAATTTAAAAGACCTGGCTTTACTATTGAAATTGGAAAAGGTCAAAACCCACTGCCAATTAAAAATGCCATACCTATTTATACTAAAATTAAGGAAATGCTAATGCTATGTGCAATTATGTGATAACTGTTATTAAAAATAGGCTCACCACTTGGTGAGCCTATTAAATTTAGCAAGAAAGATCTTCAACAATTAGATTTCTAACACCGTTTTCATCGGTTGTTTCTTTGTCGCGAACTGCAAAGAATTTTTCAGCAACCTGTGGGAAAAGTGCATAACTTAAAACGTCTTCCTTAGACTTGCCAATACCCTTTTCTTTCATTTCTTTTGCATATCCTTCAAGCTCGGGTTTTAAAAGATCTGCAGGACGACAGGTAATGATTTTGTCGTCACCAATGCACTTCTTACGAACATCTTCGTTAACGGGAGCAGGTAATTTACCATATTCACCTCTAAGAAGTCCTTTAGACTCCTTAGGAACCATTTTATAACGCTCGCCTGAAATAACATTCATAACAGCTTGTGTTCCAACAATTTGACTTGTAGGAGTAACAAGTGGAGGATAACCGAAATCTGCGCGAACACGCGGAACTTCTTCTAAAACT
>JAFYNC010000144.1 GCA_017549905.1 Clostridia bacterium
GTAAGCAAACTGTGGATTTGTTCTATGCGCAGTTGAAGCATCAATAACTACTGTATTTTCGTTTTCAATTAATGATACTGCCTCAATAGCAGCATCATCGGGTAAACATAAAAATACAATATCAGCATCATTCAAAGCTTTTTTTCTAAATTCTATATCTTTTCTGTTTTCTTCTTTAAGCTTTATTAACTCAATGTCAGTGCGGCTTTCAAGTCTTTCTGCAATGCGAAGACCTGTAGTACCTGCGCTTCCATCAATAAATACCTTTTTCATTTAATAACTCCGTAAAATATTCAATTTGTGTTTTAACCGACTGTGGACCTGTACTACCAGCAGAAATTCTTTTATTAACACAAGTTTCGAGAGAAATTTCAGTATACAAATCATCCTCGAATGAAGAATCAAAATTCTTATATTCAGAAATCGGTAAATTTTCAAGCACGTATCCATTTTTAATGCAGAATCCAACAATTTCGCCAACATGCTTATATGCAGTTCTGAAAGGCATACCTTTTTTTACAAGATAATCAGCAAGGTCAGTAGCATTAATAAAGCCCTCACCTGCTGCTTTATACATATTAGCTTTATTTGTTTTCATGGTAGAAATCATAGGAGCAAAAATGCTAAGACACTTTTTAACAGTATCAACTGCATCAAATATTGCTTCCTTATCCTCTTGCATATCCTTGTTATACGCCAAGGGCAAGCCTTTTAATGTAGTTAGCAGTGCCATTAAATCGCCATAAACTCTGCCTGTTTTTCCACGAACTAATTCAGCCATATCGGAATTTTTCTTTTGCGGCATAATGCTTGAGCCTGTAGTATAACTATCATCAAGCTCACAAAACTTAAATTCCCAGCTTGACCAAAGAATAATTTCTTCAGAAAAACGTGATAAGTGCATCATTAAAATTGAATATGCGCTTAAAAGTTCAACACAAAAATCTCTATCAGATACACCGTCAATACTATTAAGACTAATACCGCTAAACCCTAAATGCTCAGCTTCAAAATATCTATCAGTATTATATGTAGTACCTGCTAAGGCGCAAGAGCCAATAGGACTTGCGCTCATCATTCTTTTTACAGCATCTTCAATTCTGTCAAAATCACGTTTTAGCATAAACGCATAGGTTAAAATATGGTGGGCAAAGGTAATTGGTTGAGCGCGCTGTAAATGAGTGTAACCCGGCATTATAGCATCAGTATTTTTTTCTGCTGTTTCCTTGATAGCCTTAATAAGATTAAGAATAAGCTTGCCTATTTCCTCACATTCGTTTGCTAAATAAAGACGAATATCGAGCGCTACTTGGTCATTACGGCTTCTTGCAGTATGAAGTTTTTTACCTGCATCCCCTATTCTTTTTGTGAGTTCAGACTCAACAAACATATGAATATCTTCAGCGTTCATATCAAAGGAAAGATTACCGTTTTCAATATCTTCTAAAATACCGCTAAGACCATTAATGATTTCTTCTTTTTCATCTGACGAGATTATGCCTTTATCACTAAGCATTTTCGCATGAACAATAGAACCTATAATATCCTGTTTATACATTCTGCAGTCAAAATGAATTGAAGAATTAAAATCATCAGCCTCTTTATCAAGCGCTTTTTGAAATCTTCCCGCCCACATTTTATCCATTATAAAAACCTACTTATTTTAAATTATTCTTTGCTTTCATTTTAGCGTAAACCTTTGTGGGAAGACCATAAAGGTTTATAAAGCCCTGAGAATCCTTTTGATCGTAAACTTCATCCTCATCGAAGGTAGCAATTTCAGGGTCATAAAGTGAATAAGGTGATGAAACACTTGCATTAATCATATTACCTTTATAAAGCTTTAAGGTAACATCACCTGTAACAGTTTTCTGTGTTTCTTTAACAAATGCAAGAATTGCTTGTGTTAAAGGAGTAAACCAAAGCGCATTATAAACATTTTCTGCAAGTTTTTGAGCAACAAGTGATTTATAATGTGCAGTATCTTTATCAAGACAAATGCTTTCAAGAACAGAGTGCGCTTTATAAAGAATAGCGCCACCGGGAGTTTCATAAACACCACGGCACTTCATACCAACAAGGCGGTTTTCAACAATATCAAGAAGACCGATACCGTTTTCGCCACCTAACTTATTGAGATATTCAACAAGCTCAACTGCGCCCATTTCTATACCATCAGCAGCGGTGCAAACACCCTGTTCAAAGTGAAGTGAAACATAGGTAGGCTTATCAGGTGCCATTTCGGGTGAAACGCCCATTTCCAAAAAGCCTTCCTTATTATATTGAGGCTCGTTTGTGGGGTCTTCAAGGTCAAGACCTTCGTGTGATAAGTGCCAAATGTTCTTATCCTTTGAATAGTTGGTTTCACGATTTATTTTTAGAGGAACATTATGAGCTTCTGCATATTCAATTTCTTCCTCACGAGATTTAATATCCCACTCTCTCCAAGGAGCGATAATAGGCATATCAGGAGCAAATGCTTTAATAGCAAGTTCAAAACGAACTTGGTCATTACCCTTGCCTGTGCAACCGTGACAAATAGCGTCAGCACCCTCAGCAATAGCTATCTCAGCAATTCTTTTAGCAATTGGAGGACGTGCAAATGCAGTACCAAGAAGATATTCTTCATAAACTGCGCCTGCTTGTACACAAGGAAATACATAATCGGTTAAAAACTCTTCGGTTAAATCTTCAATATAGCATTTTGAAGCGCCTGTTTTAATTGCTTTTTCCTCAAGGCCTTCAAGTTCACTTGCCTGACCAACATTACCTGAAACAGCAATAATTTCAGGATTATTGTAGTTTTCCTTGAGCCATGGAATGATTATAGAAGTATCCAAACCACCCGAATATGCAAGAACAACCTTTTTTATTTCTTTTTTATTCATTTTTATTCCTCCGTTTTGCATAATATGCAATATTTATTAATTTCTATGCATAAATGATACCATATTTTGAATAAATATGCAAGAAATATTTATATATTTTTTAAATTTTACCTGTTGCACATATTGAAAAAAGTTATGTTTGTAAATTTATGTAGATTGCACAATTCAGTCAAACAGCCCCTGCTTTCGCAGAGGCTAAATTCAGTCATGCAAATAAATAGTGCGCGAATTTCTGTGCTTATAAACATTAAGGGCTAATCCAACACCGAGATATAAACATAACAACGATGTACCGCCCGAGCTAAAGAAAGGCAATGTAATACCTATAACAGGTAAAATAGAGGTGCACATTCCGATATTTATGACTGCTTGAGCGAATAACATTGCAAAAATTCCCACGCAAATAAATTTACCTGCATCATTTGTGCATATTCTTGCAATTCTTATGCATCTAAGACAAATAGCGGCAAGTAAAATTAAAACCGCCAAACAACCTAAAAATCCAAATTCTTCACCAATACTTACAAATATAAAGTCATTATGACTTTCAGGAATAACTCCTGCCTGAGTCAAATCACCTTTTAAAAAGCCTTGACCGAATACACCGCCGTTAGCAAGTGCTACTCGCCCACGCCACTGCTGATAACCAACACCCTTAATATCACCCTCAATATCAAAGAGCAATTTAACTCGTTCACGTTGGTCTTCATTCATAATAAAGAAATAGATTATCGGTGAAGATGCAACTGCTGTGGAAAAAGCAATAAGAAAATATTTCCAAGAAACACCTGCTGACCACATCATAAAAATCATTATGATAGCGAAAACAAGCGCTGTTCCGTCATCACCCTGAAAGTGAATAAGCAAAATAGGTATAGCACCGTGAAAACAAACAGGAACTAAATATTTTAATTTATTTATGTTTTGCTTAACTGCTCGAAGATGATAACTAAAGGTAACAATAAAGCAAATTTTAAGTAATTCGGATGGTTGAAATGTAGTGAAACCCAAGTCAAGCCAGGCTTTGTCATCAGTGCTACCGGGTGCAAATCCAATAAAAAATGTGAGAAAAACAGGTATCAAACCTAAGGCCGCTATTAAATACCAACGACGTAAAATACGTTCATAGTCATAAGCAGAAATTACAACAGAAGCTACTATACCTAAAAGCATAGCAATAAATTGTATAATAACAGGTCTTAAGTTTTCTGTATAATAGGTTGTAGAAAAAACCGCAACACATCCGTAAGAGGTTGCACAAAGACAAAGTATTAGCAAAAGTTTATCTGACTCACGAAAAAAGTCAGCAACACGCGATAACAAATGTTTCATACTAAACCTCCTTTACCGCCTTATTATATAATAAATTTAATAAATATTCAAGTAATACTTTAAAATTTGAGAATTATGTGTTATTATATATTAAATAAAATTTTTTGGTGGTAAAATGCAAGAATTTATTTCAAATTCACCCGAGGAAACCGAAATTATTGCCGAAAACCTTGCAAACAGCCTTAAAGGCGGTGAGGTTATTGCTTTTAGAGGAAATCTCGGTATGGGCAAAACCTGTTTTACGAGAGGATTGGCAAAAGGTTTAGGTTTTTTAGGTGATGTAACCTCTCATACCTTTGCGCTAATAAATGAATATCTTGGCGGTAGGCTTAATATTTATCATTTTGATATGTATCGCATTTCCACGTGGGACGAGTTGTATTCAAGCGGTTTTTTTGAATATCTTGAGACCGGTGGTGTTATTGCTGCTGAGTGGAGCGAAAACATTGAAAACGCTCTGCCTCAAAACACCATATATGTGGAAATTGAAAGTTTAGGTGAAGTGTCCAGAAAAATCACTATTCACCAAAGGGAAGAATAAATATGAAAATACTTTGTATTGAATGTTCGGCAGTGCCCTGTTCTGCCGCAATTTTAGAAGATGAAAAAATTATTGCTTCATCTTTCGTAAACGTGAAGCTCACTCATTCGCAAACGCTTATGCCTATGGTTGAATCGCTTTTAAAGGCATCACAAATAGAAATTTCTAAAATAGATGCTTTTGCAGTATCTGAAGGTCCCGGCTCTTTTACAGGTATAAGAATCGGCATTAGCGCTATTAAAGGTCTTGCGGCACCTTCAAAAAAGCCCTGTGTTGGTGTTTCAACGCTGTTAGCTATTGCTAATAATTATTCTAATACTGACTGCATAGTTTGTGCAGTTATGGATGCTCGATGTAATCAGGTGTATAACGCGCTATTTGAAATTAAAAACGGAGTTATAACAAGGCTTTGTGATGACCGCGCCCTTTTGTGTGATGAGTTAAAAGAAGAAATTGCTTCTCTTGCTCATAATAATAAAATTATTATTGCGGGTGACGGCACAGACGTTTTTTACCCCTTTGTTAAAGAAATGCCAAATATCATTTACTCTGATATAAAAAATAGATTTCAAAATGCAGTTGGCGTTGGGTATGCAGCATTAAATAAGATAAAATCAGGTGATTTCTTATCTCCAAATGAGTTATTGCCTGTTTATTTAAGACTACCACAAGCAGAAAGAGAATTAAAACAAAAAGGAGATAATAAAAAATGAAAATTGCTATCGGTTGCGACCACGGCGGAC
This sequence comes from Clostridia bacterium, assembly GCA_017549905.1. Lineage (GTDB taxonomy): Bacteria > Bacillota > Clostridia > Oscillospirales > Acutalibacteraceae > UBA737. The sequence goes on from JAFYNC010000144.1 coordinate 5,505, forward strand.
TTGAACACAAGAATGCTATTGCAGAAAACTTAAAAAACAGAGGATTTGAAATTTGCGATTTTGGTATTTACGAACAGGTTTCGGTTGATTATCCCGACATCGCAGTTAAAGTTTGCGACAGTATTGTTAGTAAAGAATGTGAGCTTGGAATTCTTGTTTGTGGAACAGGTATTGGAATGTCTATTGCCGCTAACAAGGTTAAGGGTATTCGTGCCGCCGCTTGCAGTGAGCATTTTTCTGCTAAATATACAAGACTTCACAACAATTCTAACATTTTGTGTTTAGGCGGCAGAGTTATCGGTGTTGGTACTGCAGTTGAATTAGCAGACCTTTTTGTTGATACCGAATTTGAAGGTGACCGCCACCAAAGAAGAA
>JAFYNC010000145.1 GCA_017549905.1 Clostridia bacterium
CGGCGGGCAAGAATATAAAAAGGTATTATTTTCCGTAACCGACCGCAGCGGTAATGATAATAAAGTACTCATTTCCAAAGATTTCGTTGGCAAAGAATTAGATGCTCTCATTGATGTTACCAAAAACAAAATCGCCGATGACGGCATAGAAGTGGAATATGTTTCCGAGGGTTTTAAGGACTGGGCGGGAAACAAGCTTAAAAATGCAGGTAATGCAATTATTGATAAATCAGTAAATGCGGGGAGAGCTATTAAAAATGCTCCTGGGAATGTTCTACGCAGAGCCAAAGAAATGGCCGGAGGTGCTACCGATGCTAAGAGTACGGCTTCTAAGGCAAAAATAGGTCCCGATGGTAAGCAAATGTATAAAGTTAAAACCAAAGGTGTACAACAGAAAGGTAGTTGGATTGATAGATTTTATGATGCTTCACAACGTTTTAAAAAATGGGTAAATGGTCAAGGGACATTATTCGATGATTTAGAGCAGTTTGTAGAAGGTCCCGCTTTACTGGAAAAGTTTCTCAAATCTGATGCTGACATTATTAAAAAAGAAGTCACAAAACAAGCTAAACTTTTTGATAAATTACAAGTTAATGTTTCAGATATTCATGTTTATAAAATTCTTGACTTTTTAGGTGGTACTTGTGTTGCTGGAAAATATGTAGATGAACTTGAAAATAAAGAAAAGCTGCAAGTTATAAAACACTTAAAAAATGCGCAAAAAGCGTTAGAAGATTTAAGTTCGCAAGCGGAAAAGAATGGAGCAACAGGCAAAGAACAAACTAAAGCCAAAGGAACTGCCGCCGGAGCGTCTGCCACTGGTACTGCGGGTAATGAAGAAAATGAAGAAAGTCTTATTAAAGAGGCAGATGAAGCTCCTACAGCCCCAACTACTCCACAAACCACCGGTCAAACTAGTGAGCAGCCAGCAGGACAGCCGACTTCTACTAATAAAGCTGCAAATGCAAATAATAAAGATCCACAAGCTAAAATTGAAGAGCTTACTAAAGAAGCGGAAAAGTGGAAAGATAAATTACAAACAATAAAAGGTAAAGAAGAAGGCCGAGACTTTTTTGTAATTTATTATGTTGCATTTGGATCAACATTAAAGGGAGAAAAATTAGCATTAGGAAAAGACGCGCTCGAACCTATCAGTAATTTTGTTTTGCAAAATGGCAAAGCTATAATGGCTAATAGAGTTAGTCAAAGCGTTATAGAAAATTTTGCCACTATAGTAAAAGATACTATGTCTAAAGCAAACACAAGAGGTATGTTTGTTTGCTGTACAGGCCCAAATATACCCAGACCTATTACATTAGGTAAAAAAGTATTAATAGGTGAAAATTTCGATGAAATAGCAAATGAAAAGCTAAGGGGTAAGCAAGCAGCTGCCAAAAAAGCAGCTGAAACATTCATAGCAGAGTTAGAAAAGAATTTAGAATATATAAAAGATGATAATATTCCAAATGAAAATCTTGAATTAGATATTGAAAAATTAAAAAATTATACGCTTCAAGATGCATGGAAAGTAATTAATATCAATTTAGCTTCTATGCTCTTTGATGATTTTATTGCAATTATCAAAAATAATCAAGATAAAGAAATTTTTGAAGCATTTTTATATGAATTAGGCGTGCACTCTGCTGAAGAATTATCAGATAAATGGTCTAAAGACTTGAGTTTGGAAGATATTAAAAATGCTTTAGACGTTAAAATTATGCATACTCGTAGAACCGCTAAACAAAATACATTTTAATATATGAAATTTAATTTTAAAGAATATGTAAAACAAATCGATAGTTTCCTGCTAGAATCAGACGATGAGCAAATTATAGAAGATGATACAGGGGATGAAAACGAGCGTTCTGAACGATCTGATACAGATACACAAGAGGGTGTAGTTAAAAATGAGGATGAAAAACCAGAGCAGGCTCCAAAAACACCAGATCAAGTCCCTCAGCAGACTCCTGAGCAAGTAAGCAGCGTAAGACCCGAAGCTGAAACAGCTGAGCAACCGGCTGCAAATACTACTAAAAGCGGAAACGGTATGAAAGCTTGGAAAAATTTAAAAGCGATTTATACAAATTTAGAAAAAGTATTAAATGAAGCGGGTATACAATCTTTAGCTGAAGCATTAAACTTTGCTCCAAGTGAATCACAAATAGCTAATAAAGCGGGAAAACCAGCCGCACCTTCTGCTACTACATCGGGTGATTCAGGAGGTGGAGTTCCCCCGAGTGCACCTTCCACCGAGGATGCAGGTGCCCCTCAAAATATGTAGTTTGAACATTTATTCTAAAATAAAAAAGGCGGTTGAAACCGCCTTTTTTATTAACTTAATAAAAGTTGAATTATTTGTCGTTTTTGCCCGTCATTTAAATGATCTGGTAAGAATTCCGCCATTTTATTCGGGTCTCCGAAAACACGTCTGAAGTCAGAAGCTGAAACTACACCTTCTACACCCTCAGTAACATTAACCGCAGTAGTCTGGGGGTCCATTACGATAATATTCGGATTCTTCTCTTCTACATATTTCTTAATAGTATTGAAACGCTTAATATCGTCGTCTTTACGAGAACAGCCGAAAATCAAAATACCCG
>JAFYNC010000146.1 GCA_017549905.1 Clostridia bacterium
AACGATAACGGTTGAAACAATTATTGCAACAACTGCTAAAACCGCAATAATACCCAAAATTAATTTATGTGTTAAACAAAACTTAGCAAAACGAGAATTTAAAAAATTATTTATCATATTTTAACCTTTCCTTTGTTTTACATTCAAAGGTTATTCTATTACTGAAAACGAAAAATGTCAAGCACTTTATATGCCTGACATTTTCTTTAAACAACTATTAAGCATTGAAATAGGAAGACCAACGACATTAAAATAATCACCGTTAATTTTTTTAACAAGTAAAGCACCTTTGCCTTGTATGCCGTAAGCACCTGCTTTATCATAAGGCTCAGGTGTATCTATATAGTCATTAATATCATTTTCACTAAGGTTATTAAACTCAACCTCAGTAATACAAGAAAAGCTTTCGGCTGTTTTACCGCAAACAATACTGCAACCCGTAACAACAAAATGAGTTTTTCCCGAAAGCAAAGAAATCATATCATAAGCATCCTTGCGAGATTTAGGTTTTCCTAAAATTTTATCATCAACTATTACGGCGGTATCAGAACCTATAACAATACTGTCAGGAAAACTTTGTGCCACATCTTTTGCCTTTAATTCTGCTAAAAATTCAGGAACTTTTAAAACAGGGATAGTATCAGGTACGTTTTCTTCAATAGTTGAAGGTATTACCTTAAATTCATCAGTAATAATTTTAAGCAGTTCATTTCTGCGCGGAGATGCAGAGGCTAAAATAATTTCACGCTTCATATTAAATACCCTCTGAAAAATTAAATCTGCTGTCAATTTTTTGATTTTCAATGTGTTTATTATACTCTGCTATAGCAAAACGTGAATGATATAAATATGAAAGCAACATATAAGGTAATGTAAAAATAAGAGGGAACACAAGAAGAGAAAGTATAATCCAACCAATGAAACTTGCGCACAAATAAATAAAATCTATACCCGATTTTTTTGAAATAATATTAGACATATGAATTGCTTCGTCAACATCTATATTTTCATCCGCTACATATAGCATAGGTGATAGATAAAATTTAAGCATTAAAAATAAAAGTATAACAAGCGAAAATGTCACAAGACCGTTGAATACAGGAAGTAAATTTCCTGCCCATAAAGGCATTGGTAAACCGAAAAAGTCATAAAAATATTCTTGCGAAATTAATTTTACTAAAATTGCAGGTAGAAACAGTGCAATACCTCGTACAAACGCTTTAATTAAAAATACTGTTTGTAGTTTTATTGCTTTTTTATATTTTTGCAAATCAGAAAAATTGTAAAATACAGAAATTGGTTTATCGGTTACTCCTAAAATCATGCGCCAATAAAAACGCAAAAGACCTAAAAGCATTGGCAAAAAGATAAAGAATAACAACAAAAAGAAAACAATTTCACCTAATAAACTGATTTTAAAATAATAAAATAATGATGAAATCAAATTACAGGAATAATAAGTGAAAATTAAAATTAATCCCCCAAAAATACAAGAAATCATATTATTTTTAAATGTAATCATTGCGGTATTTTTAACCGCTTTACTGCCTGAAGACATATAATCACCTTTAAATTAGTATTTATCTTATTTTAGCATACAAAATTATTATAAATTTTGCTAAACTGTTAATTTTGCGTAGTTTGCCATAATTTTTTTGGTGCCAACCTTTTCGAATGCAATTTCAAGCATAGTGTCAGGTCCTGTTGGTGTCACCGAAATTATCATTCCTTTTCCGAAGGTTTTATGAGTAACTTCTTGACCTACGGTATACTTAACAGTAGAAGTATTTGTTGTAGTATATGAATTGGTATAAGGAGTGGCTTTAGTTTTAGTAACAGTAGGTGAAGTGATATAATGCTTAACCATACCGTCACATTTGCAAAATTCATCGGGTATTTCTTTAACAAAGCGAGAGGGAAGATTTCTGTTTGTCATACCAAAAATCATTCGCATAGATGTGTTTGTAATTGTAAGATTTTTCTTGGCGCGTGTTATTGCAACGTATGCAAGTCTTCGCTCTTCCTCGATTTCCTCATTACCACCATAAATCGACTGATTTCCTGGGAATACGCCTTCTTCCATAACAAATAAATAAACATTATTAAATTCAAGACCTTTTGCAGAGTGAATTGTCATTAAAATGACCTTGTCGTCGCTTTCGTCTAAAGAATCAATATCGCTGACAAGAGCAATTTCTTCAAGGAAAGCCGAAAGGGTAGGTTCTTCATTTTCTGTTTCATACTGTATAATTGAAGAAGCAAATTCTTTAACGTTGTCAAGTCTGTCAAGACCCTCATCACCCTCGTTAACAAGGGCAGAAGAATATCCGCTAAGCTCTAATAAATGCTCAAATAGTTCGCTGATTTTCAAATCAGAACTTTGTTCAGTCAGTTCATCAATAATTTCACAAAACAGTTTGATTTTTGCAGCAGCGCGTGATAATGCGGCAAATTCGTCAGCTCTTTTCAGAACATCAAATAGCGGAATGCCTAACTGTGCAGCTATTTCTGCGGCGTGATTAACCGTTGTATCACCAATGCCG
>JAFYNC010000147.1 GCA_017549905.1 Clostridia bacterium
ACAATTGTTTCAAACGGAATCAAGTCGTTTTCCAATAAGGTTTTGCCTGTTTCAACTATATCCACAATCACATCTGATAAATCGAGAATAGGCGCAATTTCAATAGATCCGTTAAGATGTATAATATCAATATCACGGCATTTTTCAGCATAATAGTTTTTCGCAATATTTGAAAACTTGGTTGCAACGCGCAGAGTTTTTGAAGTATCATCGCAAAAATTATTTTTAGCCGCTACCGCCATTCTGCATTTGCCGATATTAAGGTCCAAAAGCTCATATACATCGGGAGTGTATTCAAGCAAAATATCTTTACCCGCAACGCCTATATCAGCCGCGCCGCGTTCAACATAAATTGCAACATCTGAGGGCTTAACCCAGAAAAATCTGAGTTTTTTCTCACCGTTTTCAAAAATTAGTTTGCGGTTGGTTTCTTTAATAGCAGGGCAGTCAAATCCTGCTTTTTCAAACATATCATAAACCTTTTCGCCAAGTCTGCCCTTAGGTAATGCCACGTTTATAAAACCGTCATCATTATTGTTTTCGTTTATTCTTTCAAGAGTATCAAGATAAACCGCAAAGCCAAGCGCCGAAGAACTTCTTCCCATACGCTTCATAAGTTTGTCATACTGACCGCCCGAAAGCACGCGAGAGGAAATACCGTTTATAAAGCCTTTGAAAATAATTCCGCTGTAATATCCGTTTGCACTTGCTATTGAAAAATCAATGGCAATTTTATCGCTATAGTTATCGTTAAGAGTAATACAAACGCTTTTTAATTCGCCGAGCGCCTTTTTGGAAGCCTCGCTTTTGGCAATGCTTTCTACCGCATTTAAGGTGTCGTTCCAGGTTTTATAGCTTTTTGTAAGACATTTTAAAGCGTCAAACTGCTCTTTACTTAAAAGCTTTTTAAGTTCGCCTGAGTTTTTTTCGTTTATTGCGGTGAATACCTTTGATTTAGTGATTTCTTCTATATCGTATTCGTAGAGCAAGGCATTAATAAGACCGATATGGCAAAGCTGTAAAACAAAATCAGCCGAAATCATTTCAAGGCTCTTAATGGCAAGTTCAGTTACCTCGAAAACATCATTTTCAGTAATGTCGCCGATACATTCAAGACCTGTTTGCATAATTTCTTTATATGTATGTGAACTTTCTGAAATTCTGTAAACATTCTCGTTGTAGTAAAACTTTTCGCATTTGCCCTTTTGGTCTTTGGAATTTTTAATAATAGAAAGTGTAACGTCAGGCTTTAAGGCTAAAAGCTTACCGCCGACGTCGTTAAAGGTTATAACCCCGTCCGACACTAAAAAGTCCTTATTTTTAGAATATAGGTCATATTCCTCAAATTTGCTCATTTTGAATTGGCGGTAGCCGTATTTAGAATAAAGACTTCTTAGTGAAAATACTGCCTTTTCTTCAAATTTTAAAATATTCTGGTCAATCTGCATTGTTTTCTAACCTTTCAATAACTGTTTTGTATCCGCCGTCACCGTAATTTAGAGCCTTGCTCACACGGCAGATTGTAGCGGTGCTTGCGCCTGTTGATTTATTAATATCAACATAGCTTTTACCCTCGCATAAGTTACAAGCAACCTCTAATCTTTGAGCCAAGGCCTCTAATTCCTGAATGGTGCATATATCATCAAAGAATGCCTTGCATTCATCTGTGGTTTCAAGGGTTAGAATTGCCTTGTAAAGCTTTTCTATATCGTTTTTTCCTCTTTTAAGCATAGTGAAAATACTCCTATTTCAAAAATACTTTCACATTCTAACACATCACCGCACTAAAGTCAAGTTGAAATATCAAATTATTTATGATAAATATTAAATATTTCAAAAAGCCAATACAATATAAAAAAATGTGGCAGTTGCTAAAGAATAAATAAGCATTGGAATAGCATTAATTTTTATAAGTTTTCCTTCTTTTCCCGTAGTGCCTATTGTAGCGCTTGCGGCAACGGCATTGTTAATACAAACCATATTGCCTATAGCCGCGCCTACACACTGCATTGATACAACAAAAACTGTTGGTAGTTCGAGAACAGTTGCAGTATTATATTGAAGATTTGAAAATAAATTCATTGAAACGGTGGCAGACCCCGAAACAAATGCGCCTAAAACACCGATAAAGGGAGCTATCAGAATATAAAGTTCTTTACCCACTTTTGAAAGAGTGTTAGCCATTTGGTCTAACATACTCGTATTGTCAGCTCCCTTGTATTTCAAAACCTCAACAAGAGCTAAGCCGAATATTAAGGCTAATGCCGCCCCCGAAACTTGTTTTATAGTGTCTATCCAAGACTGCCTGATTTTTTCTTTATCCATTTTGTAAATCAGATTTGTAATTAGAGCTACTATTATAAAGAAAGTGCCGGGCAAATATGCCCATTTCAAACTCCAGTCAAGATTTTGAAAGCCGAAAAGATTATTAAGTTTTATCACAAAAGGAGCGCCGCTTGTAAGCAAATCTTTTAACTTTAATTGCGGAATTCTGGTTGCAACTAAAACTAAGGCAATAATAATATAAGGTATCCAAGCCATACCGACCGACATTTGAGATTCTTTAGCAGGGGAAACCTTGCTTGTTGCAAGCCAGTCCTTATCCCAACTTGAAGCGTCACCAAAGTCCCAATTTCTTTTGGGAACTAAAAAGCCTTTTTTTGCCGCTATAACAGTAATTGCAATAGCAAATAAAGCGCCCAAAAGGGATGCGAATTCGTAACCAATAAATATTGAGAATAAGAGCATTGGAATTGTAAAGGAAAGACC
>JAFYNC010000148.1 GCA_017549905.1 Clostridia bacterium
CATCAAAAGAACAGTTTTAATGGCATAAAGATTGGGTTTTTCGCAGTCCCACAACAACGGATTTACAACTTCTGCACTGTATTTAAGAACACATTTTTCACGCGCTTCAACGCTTCCGTCGCAAAAAGTTTCAGACACACAATTTCCCTGTTTGTCAAAAACTTCGCTCTTAACCGAAACATTGGCATCATTATAAGAAACATTAACAATAGTTGTTTCAAAATTTATCTTCCAAGTATTTTGGTTTATCTTTTCATAAGGTGCATATACACCCCACAAATCAATAGCCACTTTATCGGTTATGGTTAACCAAACATCGCGGTAAATACCGCCACCTTGATACCACCAACCCTCAAATTCTTCGGTATTAACATAAACAGCTATTATATTTTCACTGTCAAATAAACAGTAATCTGTAATATCAATTTCAAAAGTATTATACGATGAAAAATTATGATACATAAGACAACCATTTAAATATATGGTTGATTTGCCTGTAATACCGTCAAATCTTAATACTATTCGTTTATCTTGGTATTCCTTATCAACAGTAAAATGCTTTCTATACCAAGCATTATCATACTTGAAATATCCTAAAGCATTGTTTTGGTTTTCGTCATTGTCCTGATTAATAATATAATCGTGAGGTAGGTCGACATAGTGCCATCCATCGCTATTAAGGTCGCAAGGGTCGCAGTAGCGGTCAGGCTTGTCATTATAATAATAACTCGCAGGACCCGCTTTTTTGCGCTCGGTTTTGCTTTGAGCATAAACAGGCCCTTTGTCAACCCAAACAGGAACCTTTATATCTCCCTTATGAAAAATCCAATTATCATTCAATAATTTTTCCAAACGCATAAAAACCCTCTTTTAAGTTTTTAAAGTTTAGCAATTTTAAGGTTACCTACCATTACATCTTTTATATTAAAATCACTATCTAATATCAAAAGATCGGCATCTTTGCCTAATTCAATACTTCCCTTACAGTCTAAACCAAGAAGTTTGCTCGGTGTTGCTGATAACATTTTAGATGCAGTTACCATATCAATACCGTAATCTTTAACCAATACTCTAAGACACCTATCCATCGTAGCAATACTACCCGCATAGGAAGACAAATCAAGCAATTTAGCAACAGTATCATCGACAATAACATCTGTGCCGTTTTTAAGTGAGCCTAATTTGCCGCTTTGCATATCTGTGCCTGCAATTCGCATACCGTCGGTAATGGCTGAAACTTTATCAGCGCCCTTAATCATAAGCGCTAATCTTAAAACGTCTCTTGGAATATGTCGGCCGTCACAAATAAGTTCAACCGCTACATTATCGTTAAGATATGCCGCTTCAACCACACCTGCAAGAACCTTTTGACCTTCTTTGCGGTAAGTTGTTACTGCATTATAAAAATGGGTAACGTGTGAAAAGCCGTTATCTATACCAACTTGCGCTTGTTCACTTGTTGCTGCAGAATGAGCAATAGAACAGATAATCCCATTATCAAGACATTTCTTTGCGAACATATCTGAGCCTTCAAGCTCCGGCGCTGCATCCCAACGCAAAATATCCCCATCAGCCACCTTTAAAAGTCGGTCCATTTCAGCTTCATCGGGAAGTCTTAAAAGTCCACTCGGCTGTGCGCCGCTGCTTTTAGCATTAGCGCCCGAAAAGTATGGCCCCTCTAAATGAACACCGGGTGTTAAGACAGAATATTCACTACTTTTCTTAAAAGCCTTAAAAGCATTTAAGAAATCGGTTAAATCACTTTCAGTTGCCGTCATAGCAGTGGGCAAAATGGTTGTTGTGCCGTGTTTTAAATGTGTACTAACAGCAGTTTCAAAAGCTTCAGGTGTTGCATCCATAAAATCTGCCCCACCGCCGCCATGAACGTGAATATCAACAAATCCTGCTAAAAGATAATCACCATTAATGTCAATTTCTTTTTCTGCTTTGCCCTCATAACCTATTGATGCAATTTTTCCATTTTCAATCAACACATCGGTGAGTTTTACCTCATTGGGTAAAACCACCTTTGCGTTTTTTATAAGTAAACTACTCATTATTTGTTATAAACTCTGATTTCAGGAATAGGACACTTTGTAGCCTCAGCAAGAGTATAGATTGTAGCGTCCTTGTGGTTTCTAAAGAGTGAGCAAGGAACTTTAGCAGTGATTTCGCCGTGTAAAATCTTTCTGAGGGCACCTGCGTTCCAGTCACGAGGCATAATCATAATAACCTTTTTAGCCATCATCATTTCTTTCATACCAACAGTAATGCAGTATGTAGGAATAGCGTTAAGGTCTGCTCCGCAGTTCATATAAGCATTAATTGTTCTGGTTTCGCGGCTAATTGCAAGAACACGTGTAGGTCTGTTTGCGAATTCTTCGTTATCGCAAATCTCGTCTGCCTCAGGTGGCTCGTTAAATGCATAGTGGCCGTTGATACCAACACCGCCGAATACCATATCTAATTTGCCGTATTTTTCAATGATTTCCATAACCTTCTCGGGATGTTCAGGGTCAGGGAAAATTCTGTTTTCAGGAAGAACATTTAATTCTTCATCTACAACATTGTAGAAAATTCTATCCATACCGCCTCTGAAAGAAAGAGCATCGGTTTTATCAAGATAGGTTTTATCGTCTTTAAGATATTCGTCCATATTAATAAATACGCAATTCTTGAGTGAAATTCTGTATTTATTAACAAGCTCAGCCATTCTGAAGTATGGGCCTAAAGGACCGTAAGGTACTACCATAACAGTAGGTTCGCCCTTTGCATTGTTTTCTTGAATTACAGAAAGAACTTCAATAGCAACTTTCCAGTAGATATCTACCTCTGCTATTGATACGTTAAGCTTAATGCTTGAGCCTTCGCCTAATTTTTCGGGTGCAATAAGATTGTAATGTTCCATTTTAAAAATCTCCTTTTGTTTTTAAATATATTCTAATATTTTTTGATTAAGTTTTTGACGGAATTCAAATAATTCCTTATTTGTGGGACAGTATTTATAATCAACCTTTCCCACTGTTTTTTCAATAAATTTGAGGGTTTCATTACGTCCAATCAAGCTTTCTAAAACCTGAAGTGCTCTATAATCGTTTATACCCTCATAAAAAACTTTCATTCTAAGTGAAGGAACTGCAAAACCTCTTATATCCGGATATACAACATAAGATGTACCTGCAAGTTGATTATATCCGCAAGGGTTAAGCATTGGATTAAACATTCCTTGGCTTATGATGTCATAATAATAATTA
>JAFYNC010000149.1 GCA_017549905.1 Clostridia bacterium
AAAGGTATGATTCATTATTTTTGGCGGAGACGGCGAGATTCGAACTCGCGGGGGATTGCTCCCTAACTGATTTCGAGTCAGCCCCGTTATGACCACTTCGATACGTCTCCGTATATGTTAAACTCTGATTAGAGTATAACGAACTATTTAATTTTTACCGAACGGGGCGCCCCGTTATGTCCTGCCCGGGTGCCCGAAATTTTTAGGCACTGCCGTGTAAAAATTTCGACCGCGGCCACTCCTTATTGCTCGCTTCATCTGCCACCGGCAGCGCTCGCAAACGTCCCCACTTCGATACGTCTCCGTATATGTTAAACTCGGTTTAGAGTTCAACCAACCATTCAATTAACTTAAGTATTATATTAAATTTTCAATAGGTTGTCAAGCGATAAAATTCTATTTATATTGTTATCAAACAGTTTTAAGGTTCGAGAGGATTAAGGAAGAAACGGTATTCTTCTTTAAAGTTTTTAGAATAGTTTCGGCTTATGTGGACTTTGTCGCCATTTTTAAAGAAAACTGTATCGTTATTGTACTTTGCAATAAAGTTCAGGTTCACTATGTATGCACGGTTGATTTTAATAAAATGGTTTTTGGGTAAAACTTCGAAGACCTTTGCCATTGTGCGATTACAGGGGATACTCTCCCTTTGCAGATGAATAATCGAATGTTTATTATCTGCCTCAAGATATACGATTTCACGGGTGTTAAGACAAAAAGTATCCTCACCGTTTTTTATCCAAAGCGGATAATCTGTGCCAAATTGCGCGAAAAAATCATCTAAAAGCTTATACAAGTCGTTTTGATTAATTGGTGGTATCAAAAACCTGTATGGACTCACCTTAAATGCCTCAAACACAAAATCAGTGTTTTTGCTTATGAAAACTATAGAAGAAAAATTGTTTATAATACGAAAAGAAGCAGCAGTTTCAAGGCCGTTTTTTCCATGTAATTCATATCCGAGAAAAATTAAGTTATATTGTGTTTTAGAGCATAGCAATTCCTCACCGCGAGAATAACAGTCTACAACGATATCTAAGCGGTGACAGTCGGCATATTTATATACTGTATTTTTTGTTTTTTCTAAAATTTCCTTGTTAATGTCACATACGGCAATTCTCATTTTTGCTTTTTTATATGAGAGTAAAATCTTCTTTTGCTCCCTCAAACTTACCTCTTGCTCCATTTTTATTGACAACCTTTCGCAATATTGTTTAAATAGTACGCAAAGATTGCTAAAATTCCGTTTGGCATCTTTTGGGCGGTCTGCTGTAGCGAGCAGGTCGCCTTTTTTATTTTATTATATAATAAATGTTATGAAATGTCAATAATTAGTAAAACTGAAAAAAATTATGTGTTTTTTGCTTTCACTCCGCATATTCGACCTTTCACTCCTTTTTTCGACCTCATTTTTAATATTTACGTAAAAATGCGTAATAAAGAAAGAAGGGGATTTATAAAATAGGGTTTACATTTTCACAGGCTTCTTTCTTTAGATGTTTAGAAAGGAGGGTGAAGAGAGTGTACAACTGTGTTCTTAAAGGTCTGATCGAGAATTTTCGTATGCAAGATATGGCGGCATTTGAAATAATATTTGACGAATTCAAAAGCAGAATATATACCTATGCAAGAAAACAAAATAATGAAGATTTGATAGGAGAGTTAACATTATTTTTAATAGAACTCATTTATTATATGGATGTTGATAAGTTTTGTTCTGATAAAAGTGATGGCTTAGAAAGATATATTTTAGTTTGTTTAAAAAATAAATATATAAGTATTTGCCGAAAAAAAGTAAAGGAAAAAGATATGTTAAAAGAGGCTTATGACACCGATTTGATAAGTTTGGATTCAGCAGAAACCAGGATAGATATATGTGAAGCGCTTAGCAATCTTACAGAGCGGCAACGCGATATTATTATATGCAAATACATATATTGCCTTAGCGATTTTCAGATTGCTGAGATTTTCAAGATCAGCAGACAAGCTGTTAACAGGCTTAAAAACAGAGGTCTTAAGGTGTTAAAAGAATACTACAGTATGTGAGTGTAAAAAATGGAGAAAGAAATAACAATTTATAGGGTCAGAAAATCACCCGAAAATTTAAAAACACAAAAAGGAGCATTTTTTATTTTTGAAAATGCAGTAAAGCTTGCAAAGCGCACAAGGTGTAATGTTTATGATAACTACAAAAATTGCGTTTGGAGCTATAAATAAGGAGGAATTATATTATGAACAGTCCATATAACGGCAAATTCAGGGTATCACAGCAGTACAAGGGTACGGCTCACGACGGTCTTGACCTTGTGGGGATAGACAGTAAGGAAATACATAGTACGGTAAACGGTGTGGTAGAAAAGGCGGGTTGGGAAAACGCGCTTAACCACAAGCAAGGATTTGGACTTTATGTGCGCATTAAGAAAAATGATAGCGCGGACCGATACTATTTTGGGCATATGTCTAAGGTGCTTGTAAAAAAAGGACAAGCAGTAAAAATCGGCGATGTAATCGGTATTGAGGGTGACACGGGATATTCTTTTGGTTCACATTGTCACTATTGCGCGAGGGGTAACGGCTCTAAAT
>JAFYNC010000150.1 GCA_017549905.1 Clostridia bacterium
AGACTTTTTAGCAAGTTGTGCCATTCTTTCAATATCGCGTACTGAGGCGCCATTAATAGCCGCTGTGAGCATTTTTGAACGGATATCGGTATCTTCTATACCAATAAGGCACCGAGCGTGTCCTGCGCTGATGAGACCGTTTTTAAGCGCATCCAATTCGTCTTCATTTAAATTAAGAAGTCTGAGCGCGTTTGTAACTGCCGAGCGTGATTTACCCATTCGTGTGGCTACTTCTTCTTGGGTAAGACCAAAACTGTCGATAAGTGAACGATATCCAAATGCTTCTTCAACGGGGTTTAGGTCTTCACGCTGTAAATTTTCAATCAAAGCAATTTCCATAAGTTCTTGCTTGGATGCATCTTTAACAATCACAGACACTTCTTGAAGTCCTGCAATGCGGCAAGCGCGCCAACGTCTTTCACCCGCAACAATACTATATCTGCCATTAGAAAGCGGTGTAACCACAATGGGTTGTATTAAGCCATGTTGTGCAATACTATCCGCAAGTTCAGATACCGCATCGTCATCAAACATTTTACGGGGTTGTTCGCGGTTAGGTTCAATATCATTTATATTAAGTTTTAAAACACCGTTTTCTTCGGTTGAATTTTCGTTAAAGAGAGAATCAAGTCCGCGACCGAGACCGCCTTTTTTGACTGCCATTATTTATACCCCCTGTTTTTCTTTAAAAATTCCTTTGCTAAATCATTATAAGCCAAGGCGCCTTTTGAACGCTTATCATAATACTGAATAGGCATACCGTAAGATGGCGCTTCTGAAAGTCTTACTGCGCGCGGAATAGCGGTTTTATAAAGTTTATCAGCGAAATACTTTTTAATTTCACCCACTACCTGACCGGTTAGATTTAGGCGACCATCGTACATTGTAAGCACAATGCCTTCGATTTCGAGGGTAGGATTATAAAGCCGCTTAACCTGTCTAACCGTAGCCATAAGTTGTGAAAGCCCTTCAAGCGCAAAATATTCGCATTGTATAGGCACCAAAACCGTATCACTTGCATTAAGTGAGTTGATTGTGATGAGTCCCAACGACGGCGGACAGTCAATAAATATGTAATCATACTTATCGCGAACACACGCAAGAGCCATTTTAAGTTGGTTTTGGCGATTTTCTATTTCAATAAGGTCAAGTTCAGCCGCCGCCAAATCTATTGACGCGGGAACTATATCAACCTTTTCATACTCGGTTTTGATTATAGAATTCTCAATTTTACCTGTACCAACAAGCAATTCATAGGTTGAAACCTTAACATTTTTCTTATTTACACCATAACCGCTAGTGGTATTACCCTGTGGGTCAGCATCAACAATTAACACCTTTTTGCCCGAAATACCTACTGCTGCGGCAAGGTTAACGGCGGTTGTGGTCTTTCCCACACCGCCTTTTTGATTAACAACCGAGATAATTTTTCCCATTTTAACCTCCGAAACACAAAATGTTTCACGTGAAACATCAATTAACTACATTTTTATTATAACAACAAAACTATTGCTTGTAAATAATAAAATTCAGATTGACATATAGAAAAAATTGTATTATCATTGTTAAGAATTTTAGAAAGAAGGAAAATTATATGGAAATCGTTGCTCAAATATTAAGTATTTTATCCTGTGCGGGTATAATATTTTCTTTTCAAATGAAGAATAATCGTCATTTATTCTTAACACAGACCATCGCGGCTGCGGGTTTTGGTATAAGTTATTTACTTTTAGGTGCTTTTGCCGGTTTTTTAAATAACGCAATTGCCTTTACCAATACCTTTGTTTTATTAAGCAGTAGATTACGTAAAAAGTATATTATGTATTTAATTTGCGCGGCTTATGTTGCTGTGCCTTTTATTTCTTTATATTTATTTAATGAAACCTGGACAATAATAAACATCATTGCAACGGTAATTTCTTTTATTATCCCTATAATGCAGATCGCTTATACTGTTGCCACTTGGAAGAACGACGGCAAAACTATTCGCACTGTTCGTTTGTTTGCCGTTACGCCTGCTTGGCTTTCATATAATATCGTGATGTTTTATATCGGTGGCATCATTTGTGAAAGTTTCAATATTCTATCAATTATCGTTTCCTTTATACGCCACCGCAAAGATGGGTTTGAAAAGTGAGAAAACTTCCGCTGAAAAGCGGAAGTTTTTTATTTATCCTTCGATTTAAATATTAACGCCATTAAAAGACCCATTACAATTGCGGTTGTTATACCTGCGGCGGTAGCAGTCAGACCACCCGTTAAAGCACCGATAAGACCGTACTCGTCAACCGCCTTTTCAACACCTTTGGCTAAACTATATCCAAAACCCGTCAAAGGTACAGTTGCACCTGCGCCAGCAAATTCAACCAGTCCGCCGTACATACCGATTCCGGTTAAAATAACACCCGACACCACGTAAGATACAAGTATTCTTGCAGGTGTAAGTTTGGTGCAGTCTATAAGCAACTGACCTATAACACAAATTGCACTGCCAACAGCGAAAGCCTTTAAACAGTCAAAAAGAAAATTCACAGTATCCCCCCATGTTTCACGTGAAACATTTTTATTAGTTTGGGTAAATACTGTGAATTTATACATTTATTGCAAAATATTCATTTACAGTTTTCTTGACAGTTTCATAATCAAGATGTCGCAAACAAAGGCTGTCTGCACGTTCACTTCTGACAGTTATACGCAAACGGCAGGTCTTATGCCACATATCTGCAGGAAAA
>JAFYNC010000151.1 GCA_017549905.1 Clostridia bacterium
ATCTGCCCTATCCTCGTCATCAGTTTTTTCGTTATCATAGTAAGTTTCTCTGTAAAGGAAAAGTACTATATCTGCATCTTGCTCAATAGAGCCTGATTCACGCAAATCTGAAAGTGCCGGCTTATGTGACTTACCCTTGGTTTCTGTACCACGAGATAACTGAGCACAGGCAATAACAGGAACCTTTAATTCCTTTGCCATAATTTTAAGATTTCGTGTAATTTCAGATACCTCTTGAACACGGTTTTCAGTAGACTTTGCCGATTTCATAAGACCTAAATAGTCGATTATAACAAGGTCGGGCGCAGGCTTCATTCTTCTGAGCTTTGCCTTCATTTGAGGAACAGTAATTGCCGAGGATTCATCGAAATAAATGTTAGCCTCAGATAATGCTGCTCCCGCTTGAGCAAGTCTTGCCCATTCCTTATCGTCAAGCTCACCAGTTCTTAATTTTTCACTCTTAATACCTGCTTCACTTGAAAGCATACGTTGAGCCAACTGGTCGCGCGTCATTTCAAGTGAGAAAAAGCAAACTGTTCTTTTTGCACCCATAGCAACATTACGCGCAATATTAAGCGCAAACGAGGTTTTACCCATACCGGGACGAGCGCCCAAAATAATAAGGTCTGACTTATTAAGACCGGTTATCATCTTATCTAATTCACCGATACCGCAAGGAATACCAATATAATCTTTTCGGGTTTCGGGATTAGCCATTTTGGTTAAGCGGTCATAAGTTTCATTTAAAATTACGTCTTTAATATGAGTAAGACCACTTATTTCCCTACCCTGTCTGATTTCAAAAATACGTTGCTCAGCAGAATCAAGAAGCCTACCCGAATCAAGAGTATCTTCGTTTACATCTTTAATAATATTCTGGGCGGCATTCATTAAAGAACGTGCATAATAACGCTCTCTTATAATTGCAACGTATGTAAGCACATTAGCGGCAGACGGCACTGTTTGAACCAACTGGGTAAGATATGCTTTACCGCCGGCTTCATCATAAACACCGTCTTTTTTTAGCTTTTCAAGTAAAGATACAAAGTCAATAGTCTGACTAAGCTCATACATTGAAGACATTGCCGCGTAAATTTCTTTGTGCTGAGGAATGTAGAAATAATCGGTTTTCATTTGAACCGCAATATCACTAAGACAGGCGGGGTCAACAAGCACCGCGCCTAAAACCGCCTGTTCAGCTTCTACAGAATACGGCAACTTTGCGCCGTCAAGATTATAAATAAGTTTCTCGTCACTCATTTTATTATTCCGTAACCTTTACTGTTAATTTAGCAACAATTCCTTGATACAACTTAATCTCTGCTGTATACTCACCGAAATTTTTAATATCAGGAGCATTCATTTTTTTCTTATCTATTTCAATACCTAAAGCAGTTTTTATTTCCTGCGCAATTTCCTTGCTTGTAACCGAACCAAAAAGTCTGCCACCGCTACCTGCTTTAGCCTTAATTGTAACTGTTTTACCCTCTAACTTAGCAGCGGTTTCCTTTGCCGCCTTGATTTCCTCTTGCTTGTGATGAGCTGCAGACTCTTCGCGATTCTTAAGTTCATTAAGTGCGGCATTATCTGCTTCTATTGCTAATTTTTTGGGGAATAAAAAATTACGTGCGTAACCATCTGAAACATTGCAAAGCTCACCCTTTTTACCATGTCCTTTAACATCTGCTAATAATACAACCTTCATATTAATTCTCCTTAAATTCAAACTTCCATTATTACAGGAAGAATCATCGGACTGCGCTTTGTTCTTGTGAACAAAAATCTTGAAACGCCTTCCTTAATCTTTAATTTTGTGGTATTCCAATCTCTGATATTGTTAATATAGCAACGCTCTAATATATCGCATACAAGTTCATTTATTTCACTCATAAGCTCCTCGGATTCTTTAACATAAACAAATCCTCTGGATACAACGTCAGGACCTGACACTACCTCACGGCTTATTCTGTCAACCGTTACGGCAACTACTATAATACCATCGTCCGACAGATGCTTTCTGTCACGAAGAACTATGCTTCCAACATCACCAACACCAAGACCGTCAACAAGGACTCTGCCTGCCGGTACGGATTCTTCGCATTTTATGCTTTCTTTAGTAAGCTCAATTACCGCGCCGTTAGAGGTGATTAAAATATTTTCATAGCCTATACCCATCTGTTCAGCAAGGCCCGCATGCTTCATAAGATGCTTTTGCTCACCGTGAAGCGGAATAAAATACTTAGGCTTAACCACGCTCATCATAAGTTTTAACTCTTCCTGACAGGCGTGACCTGATACGTGAACATCGTACATTCTTTCATATACAACATTTGCACCGCTCTTCATAAGCTCGTTTATAACCTTGCTCACAAGTTTTTCATTACCAGGAATTGGGGTTGCCGAAATAATAATCATATCCCCCGGCATTATTTCAATTTGTCTATGATCAGAAAAAGCTATTCTGTGGAGCGCTGATAAAGGTTCACCTTGCGAGCCTGTTGTAATTACTACAACCTTACCCGGTTCATAGTTTTTAATATCACTAAGTTCAATAAGAACATTATCAGGAATATTAAGATACCCAAGTTCAGAAGCTACTGTTACAACATTTATCATGCTTCTGCCTGATACTGCAACCTTTCTTCCGCAGTTCACTGCCTCATCAATTATCTGTTGAATACGGTGAATATTAGAAGAAAAGGTAGCAACAATTATTCTGTGTCCCTCTGCCTTGCCAAAAAGATTTGAAAAAGAACCGCCAACCAATTTTTCAGAAGCAGTGTATCCAGGTCTTTCGGCATTTGTTGAATCAGCAAGAAGTGCTAAAACGCCCTTTCTGCCGTATTCAGCAAATTTTCCGATATCAATAACATAATCATCAATAGGTGTGGTATCAATTTTAAAGTCGCCTGTGTGAATAACAGTACCCGCAGGTGTAGTAATTGCAAATCCCACCGCATCGGGAATAGAATGATTAACATGAATAAAATCAACCGCAAATTTACCTACGTTTATAACCTCATCTGTTTTCACTGTATGAAGCTTAGCATCAGCTAAAAGCTTGTGTTCTTTGAGTTTTCCTTCAATAAGACCTATTGTTAGTCTTGTGGCATAAATTGGAACATTAAAATTCATTAAAAGATACGGTATCGCGCCGATATGATCCTCATGTCCGTGTGTTACAAAAAGACCTTTAATTTTATCCTTGTTTTCAATAACATAGGAGAAATCAGGAATAACAATATCGATACCTGGCATATCTTCATCAGGGAAAGACATACCACAATCAACCAAAATCATATCACCGTTATACTCAT
>JAFYNC010000152.1 GCA_017549905.1 Clostridia bacterium
ACTCGATAAGGTTTTGGGAAAGCTTGCTAGTGAAGAAACCCCTGCTTATGAAATTATAGAGGAATTTGCAGGTTCTGACCTTGAACACAAAGAGTATGAGCCTTTGTTTGATTTTGTAAAGCCTGTGTGCGAAAAGCAAAAGAAAAAGGCGCACTTTATTACTTGCGATAGCTATGTTACTATGAGTGACGGTACAGGTATCGTTCATATTGCGCCTGCATTTGGTGAAGATGACTCTAAGGTTGGCAGAAAGTATGATTTACCGTTTGTTCAGTTTGTAAACGGCAAGGGCGAATTAACTGAAGATACACCTTATAGCGGTATGTTTGTAAAGGATGCAGACCCTGTAGTACTTACAGACCTTGACAAAGCAGGTCTTTTATTCGATGCTCCTAAATTTGAGCACGATTATCCGTTCTGCTGGCGTTGTGATACACCACTTATCTACTACGCACGCGAATCTTGGTTCATTAAAATGACCGAGGTTAAGGATGACCTTATTCGCAATAATAATACTATTAACTGGATACCCGAATCCATTGGTAAGGGTCGTTTTGGTGACTGGCTTGAAAATGTTCAGGACTGGGGTATTTCACGTAACAGATATTGGGGCACACCGCTTAACATATGGACCTGTGAGTGCGGTCACCACCACGCTATAGGCAGTATTGAAGAGTTAAAATCAATGTCAGATAACTGCCCTGATGATATCGAGTTACACCGTCCTTATATTGACGCTGTAACCATAAAATGTCCCGAATGCGGCAAGCAAATGCACCGCGTTCCCGAAGTTATTGACTGCTGGTTTGACTCGGGCGCAATGCCTTTTGCACAGCATCACTATCCGTTTGAGAATAAAGATTTATTTGAAGCGCAGTTCCCTGCAGACTTCATTTCCGAAGCGGTTGACCAAACTCGCGGTTGGTTTTATTCACTTTTGGCAATTTCTACCCTTATTTTCAATAAGGCACCTTATAAGAACGTTATCGTTTTAGGTCACGTTCAGGATGAAAACGGCCAAAAGATGAGTAAATCAAAGGGCAACGCAGTTGACCCAATGGAAGCACTCGAAACCTATGGTGCAGATGCTATTCGGTGGTATTTCTATACCAATTCGGCTCCGTGGCTTCCAAACCGTTTCCACGGCAAAGCAGTAGTAGAAGGTCAGCGTAAGTTTATGGGTACTCTTTGGAACACCTATGCTTTCTATGTGCTTTACGCTAATATTGATAAATTTGATCCTACAAAATATAGCCTTAAAGACTGCAAGCTTACCGTTATGGATAAATGGCTATTATCTAAACTTAATTCTATGGTAGAAGTTGTTGACTATAACTTGGCGAACTATAGAATTCCTGAAGCTGCACGTACTTTACAGGAATTTGTAGATGAGATGAGTAACTGGTATGTTCGCCGCGGTCGTGAGCGTTATTGGGTACAGGGTATGACAGATGATAAGCTTGCTGCTTATATGACCCTTTATCATGCGCTTGTAATAACCGCTAAAACTGCCGCTCCTATGATTCCGTTTATGGCAGAAAATATTTATCAAAACCTTGTTACCGGTATTGATAAAACCGCTCCCGAAAGTATACACCTTTGCTCCTTCCCCGAGGTTGATAAGTCTGCTATTGATAAAAACCTTGAAGAACAAATGAAAAAGGTTCTTGATATTGTTGTTTTGGGTAGAGCTACACGTAACGGTTCTTCACGCAAAAACCGTCAACCTCTTAACACTATGTATGTAAAGCTTGACGGCGCAATTGAAGATAGCTTTATTGATATTATCAAGGAAGAACTTAATATCAAGAACGTTAACTTTACAGGCGAAGTTGATAATTTTGTGACCTACACCTTTAAGCCACAACTCAAGACCTTGGGTCCGAAGTACGGCAAACAGCTTAATGAAATTCGTCAGTACCTTACTGAAATTGACGGCAATGCTGCTAAGAAAGAACTTGACGCAAATGGTAGCTTAGTACTTAAGCTTGCAAGCGGTGATATCACCGTTGAGCCCGACGATTTGCTTATTGATGCGGCTCAAAAAGAAGGTTTCTTCACATTAAGCGACCGCGGTATCACCGTTGCGCTGGATACTGTGCTTACACAAGACCTTGTCGACGAAGGTTATGTGCGTGAACTTGTAAGTAAGATTCAAACAATGCGTAAAGAAGCAGGCTTCAATGTTGTTGACCATATTGCAATTACTTTAAGTGGCAGCGAGACTGTTTGCAACATTGCAACCGCTAAAGCTAGCGACATTGTTGGCGACACCCTTGCAGATTCTCTTACCGTTACATCACCTGACGGCTTTGTTAAGGAATGGGATATTAACGGCGAAATCGTTAATATCGGTGTTAAGAAAATTTAGTTAAACTAAAACGGACTTGGAAAATCCAAGTCCGTTTATTTATATCACCAAATTAAATAATAAAAAAATCACGGGAATAGTTATAACGGCTAAAAGGTGTGATATTAGCGCCATACCCGACGCCATTGTAGTATCCTTACCATATGCCGCGGGAATTACTATTGTGTTAAGACCCATAGGCATTGCAAGCGATGCTATGGCACAAATTGCAAAGGTTTTCTCTAATGGCACTAACATAATAAAACCTATAAACAAAAGCGGATAAACCACAAGGCGCAAAAAAGTCACCGCATAAATACTTTTAATTTTAATAACCTTTTTAATATCAATTTTCGCAATGGTCATACCTGTTAAAAGCATAGCCACAGGCGACATACAGTTAGCGATAGACGTTATTGCAGAATCAACAAAACTGGGCATTGGAATTTTGAAAATACCAATAACCATACCGATTATCATACACACAAACATTGGGTTTAAAAAACTTTTTAGTTTTTCTTTAATACCTTGTGCTGTATCACCACCAATAAGCAACGAAGGTGCACCCCACATATAAATAAGTGTCCA
>JAFYNC010000153.1 GCA_017549905.1 Clostridia bacterium
ATAACAAAGACTTTTCGGTCAGGATATTGCTCTTCATATATTTGTTTGGCAATGCAAGCAGAATTGAAACTTCCTGAAAGAGTGGCAGTTATGGTTACACAAAAAATATACTGCGAATCACCAAAAGCATTTAACCATTCGGTTGTATTGGGACAGGAGGAAGACGACTTGCCTTTGTAATTAAAAAGGTCGTTAACCATAGAATCAACATCAAGATTTTTATCGTCTACATATTCATGGTTTTGGGTTACAATTTTGAGAGACGTTGATTCAAAAGGGAAGCCATCAAGGTTTATAATATCTGATGACGAGTCTGCAACTATTTTAAAATTCATAAGTGAAATCTCCTTAAAGTTTATATAAAAATTATACATAAAAGCAAAAAAAATTAAACCTACTAAGCGAAGCGAAAAATCTACCAATAAAATCTTGCGCTCTACTTGCGATAGAGACGGTAAAAAGTTAATAAAAATATTGCCTTTATCTATAAAATAAGTTATACTAGTCTATGTATATATGTTAGGTGGTGAGAAGTATTATGAATATAAATGTGGGCGATGTTGTACAGATGAAAAAGAGTCATCCGTGTGGGTGTAACACCTTTACGATAAGGCGAATTGGTATGGATTTTAAAATTTGTTGTAATGGTTGTGGACACGAGGTAATGCTTCCACGAAAGGCAGCCGAAAAAAACATAAAGAAAATATTGGTTTCTAATGGAGAGAAAATAAATGTTTGAAAAACTTTCAGCGGTTGAAAACCGCTATGAGCAAATGGGAGTAGAGCTTACTCGTCCAGAGGTGGCAAGCGATAATGCTTTGTTCACTAAACTTATGAAAGAGCATAGTGAACTGACCCCTATTGTAGAAAAATATCGAGAATATTGCGATGCAGTAAAGGCAGAAAAAGAAGCTCTTGAAATGTTGGATGCCGGTGGTCTTGACAAGGATTTTAAGGAACTTGTTGAAGAAGAGTTAAGCATGGCAAAAGAAAAAATTATTACTAGTGCCGATGAGTTAAAAATACTGTTGCTTCCTAAAGATCCTAACGACGATAAAAACGTTATAGTTGAAATTAGAGGCGGAGCAGGCGGAGAGGAAGCTGCATTATTTGCC
Organism: Clostridia bacterium; assembly: GCA_017549905.1. Taxonomy (GTDB): domain Bacteria; phylum Bacillota; class Clostridia; order Oscillospirales; family Acutalibacteraceae; genus UBA737. The sequence goes on from JAFYNC010000153.1 coordinate 1,116, forward strand.
GGTTCTCTATTCAGAATGTATTCAATGTATGCAGAAAGCAAGCGTTGGCATATAGATGTTACGAATGCTAATGAAACAGAACTTGGCGGATATAAAGAAATAAGTTTTATGATAGAGGGTGCAGGCGCGTACTCACGCTTTAAGTACGAAAGCGGTGTTCATCGTGTTCAACGTGTGCCTGATACCGAAACACAGGGTAGAATACACACGTCTACCGTAACGGTTGCTGTGTTACCGGAAGCCGACGAAGTAGAGTTTAATCTTAATCCTGCCGATCTTAAAATTGATACGTTTCGCTCTTCTGGCGCAGGCGGTCAGCATATTAATAAAACTTCATCGGCCGTTCGACTCACGCACATTCCTACGGGTATAGTGGTTGCGTGTCAAAATGAGCGTAGTCAGGTTCAGAACCGAGAGCAAGCAATGCGAATGCTAAAATCAAAATTGCTTGAAATAAAAGAGCGAGAACATCTTGAAAAAATAGAAGATATTAAAGGCGTTCAAAAGGAAATTACTTGGGGTTCACAAATTCGTTCGTATGTATTTATGCCATATACCTTAGCAAAGGATCACAGAACCGGTTTTGAATCGGGTAATATTAATGCGGTTATGGATGGCGATTTAGACGGATTTATAAACGCGTATCTAAAAGCGGCATCGAAAGGTGAGTTAAATAATAACTGAAGGTGATTAAAATGAAAAGATTAGTAGCAATTCTAATGGTAGTGATTTTGTTAACGACATTTCTTACAGGCTGTGGCAAAAATCGCTTGCTTTATAATAATGTAAATCTTGAAAAATGCATTACGTTAGCTGAATATAAGGGCATAGAAGTAGACACAAATTCTACTGAATTTGATAAATATTTCAATGAAATTATACAACTCGACGTAGAGGAATATGAACTTTATACTGAACTTAAAGAAGGCGTTGTTGCAGATGGCGACACGGTAAATCTGGATTATGAAGGAAAAATAGACGGTGTCGCATTTTCAGGTGGTACAGCAAAAGGTGCCGACCTTGTAATTGGTTCAGGAAAATTTATTGATGACTTTGAAGAAGAACTGATTGGCGTAGCTGTTGGTGAAACTAAGGATGTAACCGCAACGTTTCCAACGCCTTACAGTAACAATCCGGACCTCGCAGGAAAAGAAGCAATTTTCACCTGTAAAATCAACTCTATTAAGAGAGCTATGACAGTGGAAGAATCGTATAGTGAGATGAAGTTTGATTCTGCGGACGATTATTATGCAGACATAACAGAACGCGCGGTTAGAGCATACATACTTGATAAAGTGTGTGATGGTGTAAAAATAATCGAATATCCTGCAAAAGATATGGAAAAAATAAACGAAGCCATATTTGATTTTTATGTTGATGCATATAAAACCGAATATAACGTTGATTTAGAAGAACTTTTGGTTGCAAATG
>JAFYNC010000018.1 GCA_017549905.1 Clostridia bacterium
GCGGTTGTTTCTGTTGTAAATTTCAAGTGAATTTTTCTTTAAGTCGTATACCTTATCGTCAGTACTTATGAATTCTTTTTCCTTATATTCGGGCAAATTTTTGTAATAGTTATATTCCTCTTCAGTAACCATTCTCTTTTCGAGTTCTACTATCTTTACTGTGTGTTTAACAGGAATATCGGTGAACTTTTCTTTTGAAGACCATTCAAAAACATCATCAAAAGCGGCGCAAATTTGAAGCGCAATTTCACGACGTCTATAAATTTCAGAAGGACTAACAAGACCCTCAGGAACCTTAATGTCTGAGAATTTGAGTTTAAAACGTCTCGCTTCTGCTTTGCCATAGTATCGGGGTCTTGGCGCTAAGTCACCTGCAGCAGCGCATTGAGGTAAAATTGCAATATCACCGTATTTTTCCTTAATGATTTGACGAACATCACCCCAGAAATCTGCGCTTAAATGATATTCAAGTTCCATATTCTGTGAGGGACAAGGAATATTTACAATGGCGCCGGTGAGTTTTTCGTCTTTATCATAAGTAAACATAAAGTTTGCATAATGGTCAGCGCCTGTTTCAAGGTGTGAAAATTCAGGAAGCGCAGTATTTCCGTACATCTTGGTTGTGCCTTCGCGAAGACGTAAGCCTACATCGTCGCTACCCTCGGTCATATCTTTGTTATAAACTGCGCGGCGGTTGTGAGCTGCTACCGCATATCCGTAACCATAAGAGATATAGCCTTCTTTTCTGCTTTCGAATGACTCGCAAACCGCATCGCTCACCTGATTAATAAAGAAATCAAAATATTCACTCGGAGGAGTAATTTCAATGCCATCGTGCGGTAATTTTGAAAAATCACCCCAACCTGATAAATTTTCATCTTTTTGAACAAGAGGTCCGGCATGTGTATGTGTTGCATTTATGATAATTTTAGAGGTGTCAATAGACGGATTTTTCAAAGCCACTTCTTCTTTTAAAGAGTTTAATATATCTTTATAAATCGTAGCTATATCTAATGAAACAAATATTACATAATCGTTTCCATCATCAATGGTAAGCGCTGTTGCCATAATTGGATCCAAAACGCTTTTATTAAAGCGAACGTAAAACTGACCCGAAATTATAATGGGCTTATCTGTTGAAATATCTTTTCTTGACCAACCAATTTTTAACATAATAATTACTCCTTAACATTAAATAATACATTGACTGTGAGGCGTTGCCCACAGCCAATATAAGTTTTTTTAATTTACTGTAACTTTAACAAAATTTTCTGTTAAGCAATCCTTGCCAACATATATTTCAAACTCGCCTTTTTCCACCAAGTAATTTCCGTTTTCATCATAAACCTAAATCTTTATAACCTAAACTGAAATTAACATTAATGGTTTCGCCTTTTTTAATTAAAGGCTTTTTAAACTGTTTCAATTCGCGAATCGGGCGCATAATTGAAGCTACCCTATCGCGTATATAAAGTTCTACAATTTCTTTGCCGTCAAATTCGCCTGTATTTGATATATCTATTGAAATTTCAATGTTTTTGCCCGCTTTTAAATCATCAAGCAAAATAGAATTGTTCTGTGCTTTAATTTCACCGTATTTAAAAGTCGTATAAGAAAGTCCGTATCCAAACGGATAATACGGTGTGGGTGTGCTGTCAAGATAGCAGTTTGCCGGATTTTCATTATAATAGCAGTCAACCGGACGTCCGCTTGATGTTACATTGTAATATAGCGGAATATGTCCCGACTTTCTTGGGAAAGTAACCGCCGTTTTACCACACGGCACCGCTTTTCCAAACAAAATGTCGCAAACTGCATTTGCGGTTTCACTTCCCGAATGCCAAGCGTAAAGCACAGCGTCTAACTTGTCGGCAACGCCTTCCATCGCCATCGGTCTGCCACAGAAGAATACACCAACTATCTTTTTGCCTGTTGCGTGAATTTTATCGATTAACTCTCTTTGAGATAAACTAAGCGATATATCAGAAACTGCACGGTTTTCACCTGTCGCCAAGTTGCTCTCACCTAACGCCATAATAACAACATCCGCATTAGGATAAATGTAATTTGTATCATCATAGAATCTCGAATTGCTTTGACAATAAAAATTCTTTCGGCCTAAAACATTAGTCATAGCCTCAAAAAGACTTGGGGTTTCGTTTTCTTTACCGTCTAAAACCCAACTGCCAAGAAGGCTTCTTTTTTCGTGTGTAAATGGTCCCATTAAAGCGATTCGCGATTCCTTATTTAAAGGTAAAACGTTATCATTTTTAAGTAAAACCATTGATTCCAAAGCAAGTTTTCTGGAATTTTCTAAATGCTTTTCTTTATCATACGCGAAATTTTCACGATATGGTCTGTCAAACAAACCAATAGCAAATTTCACTCTTAAAATACGCTTAACTGCGGTATTTACAGTTTCTTCCGAAACATCACCGTTAAGCACAAGATCTTTAAGTTCTTCAATATAACAACGGTCGCACATATTAAGGTCTAAACCTGCTTCTAAGGCGATTTTTGCACAATCTGCTCGTGAAGCTGCTACACCTTGCTTTTGCAACTGTTCAACTGCGCCCCAATCAGATACTGTGAAACCTTCAAATGAAAGTTTGCCTCTTAAAATATCTGTGAGATGCTTTTTGCTTCCTGTAACAGGCACTCCGCTTATATCGTTAAACGACGACATAACGGTAGCAACACCTGCTTTTACTGCCTCTCTGAAGGCAGGAACATAGTAATTATAAAGTGTTGCGTCGGCTATTTCTGTTCGGTGGTAATCACGTCCACCCTCACTTGCACCATAACCTATGTAATGCTTTGCACATGCGGCAATGCTATCTTTATCTTTAAGGTCTTTGCCCTGAAAACCTTTTACACACGCTCTTGCCATACAAGCCCCAACATAAGGGTCTTCACCTGGGCCTTCAATTATTCTGCCCCATCTTGGATCGTGGCAAAGGTCAAGCATTGGTGAAAATGTCCAATGTATACCGTCAGATGCCGCCTCTGTAGCAATATCTCTATAACATTCTTCTATGAGTTCTTCATTAAAAGCCGCAGCAGATGCCAACGGAATAGGATAAACCGTTCTATGACCATGAATAACATCTCTGCCATAAATCATAGGAATTTTAAGTCTGCTTTCTTCTACAGCTACCCTTTGAAGCTCATTATAAAGTTCTATATTAACATGTCCCTGTGGGTCATTGCCCGCAGTTGATGAACTTGCTAAAATAATTGAGCCAACTTGCCCATTTCTAATAGCAGTTTTTATATCCTCTATCTGAGAATCTTTAAGAGGACCTGTTATCTGATTCAACTGTCCGATTTTTTCGTCCAAAGACATTTTTTCTATCAAACTGTCTATTATCGAATCATATTCAGTATACATTGATTATTTCTCCTTTAAGACTGATTCTTTTTATTACACATCTAATTCAACTTCTATCATTGCGCTTAAACAATTATCACTCATTGCAGTGAGCGTTAGTTTCTTTTGATTTTTCTGCGGTTTAACAGCAACACGTATTTTACCCATATACATTTTGCGTTCTGCATTTGTTACATTGTTGTGGTCACAGTTATCAGAGCCTGTTCCTATAATCACCGCGGGAGTTTCTGCTGAAAATTTAACATATTCCGAAGCATCGGGGACAACTCTTCCTTCACTATCCAAACATTCACAGGTGAATAAGGCAATATCTCTGCCGTTAGCAGTAAATTCATTATCCTGTGTCAATCTAAGATATTCAGGCTTACCTGTTGTTTCCCTTTTATCGCAACATACAACTTGAGAATTTTTATATCCCTTAACTTCTATTGTTCCGGGTTCATAGATAACATCCCACTCGCCGTAACCGTATTTTTCAATGGTTTTCTTGCCAAGCGAAACACCGTTAAGAAATAGTTCAAGTTCCTCACAGTTAGTATAAACCGTTACCGGTATATTCTTTCCTATTAAGCCCTTGAAATTCCAATGTGTAACTATATGTGCCATCGGTTCATCTGTCCAAATAGATTTGTTTTGGTAAAACGCGCCTTTTTTCTGCAGAAATAAATCAAGCGCACCTGATACCGAACATACTCTCGGCCATACTGCCTCTCCCCTATGTTCAACTGCCGCCCATTGATATCCGCCTAAAACATAAGGTCTTTCCATAAGGAATTTCCAAGTTTTTGAGCGACCTTTAAACCAGTTATTAGTATCTGCATCTTTATCTCTTATTCTGCCGTTTGTATCAGTTGGATAGTTCCAATCTCTGCTAGTTCCCGTAGCGCAGCACTCAGATGAAAATAAAAGTTTATTTGGTAATTGTTTATGAACTGTGTCATAAATTTCAAGATTATAATTTATTCCAACTAAATCACAATAATCATATATTGTTGATTTGTCGGGAGTTCTATCTTCAGCGGCTGTTATAAAACGGGTTTTATCAAACTTTCTTATATGCGCTGAAATAGCTTTATGAAGGTTCTTCCCAATCTCTGTTATATGGTTAGGTTCTTCATTACTTGTTGACCAGAAAATTACACTCGGACGATTTCGGTCACGCTTTATAAGCGATTCTAACTGTTCGAAAGCCTCTTTGGTACTCTCAAACCAACGCGCCTCATTCATAACCAAAAAGCCAAGATCATCAAAAGCATCCATATAATATGATGTTTGTTGATAATGGCTTGTTCGGTATCCGTTAGCACCCATTTCTTTCATAAGTTGGACCTTATATCTTGCAATATTTTCTGTTATTGCAAGACCTGTAAGTCCAAAATCCTGATGGGCGCACAGACCTTTAATTATTGTCTTCTTTCCGTTAATTAAAAGACCTTTTTCAGTAGATAACTCAACAGTTCTGAAACCTATTCGTATATTATTTGTATCAATTTCTTCACCGTTCATCAAAAGAACAGTTTTAATGGCATAAAGATTGGGGTTTTCGCAGTCCCACAACAACGGATTTACAACTTCTGCACTGTATTTAAGAACACATTTTTCGCGCGCTTCAACGCTTCCGTCGCAAAAAGCTTCAGACACACAATTTCCCTGTTTGTCAAAAACTTCGCTTTTAACCGAAACATTGGCATCATTATAAGAAACATTAACAATAGTTGTTTCAAAATTTATCTTCCAAGTATTTTGGTTTATCTTTTCGTAAGGTGCATATACACCCCACAAATCAATAGCCACTTTATCGGTTATGGTTAACCAAACATCGCGGTAAATACCGCCACCTTGATACCACCAACCCTCAAATTCTTCGGTATTAACATA
>JAFYNC010000154.1 GCA_017549905.1 Clostridia bacterium
AAATATAGATTTCCATATTTCTAACACCGAAAGAAACACAAGCACTCTCAGATGTCATAAACAAGTCAACGCCTGTAGGATGTTTTTTAATAAATCCGCCTGTATCAGCCGCAACAGCATATCCGTAAATTATACTGCCGTCTGCCGACTTGATATACATTTTAGTACCATAAGGTATAACTTTAGGATTAACAGCAATATAACCCGGCTTTGGAGCAACACCGGTTGAGCATTTGTTGCCTGTATAGGTGTATGCAGTAGCTCTTACAGTCATTTTAGACTTGAAATTAACAGGATTTCCGTTAGCATCAAGCTCAATATCTGACTGTGGCTTTAACACTGAAACTGATTTAACATCGGCACTTGTTTTTACAGTCTTAGGAGTTTCCTTTGTTCCAACAAGTTTTTTAGCATTAACTGCCGCTTTTATAACAGTTTCTTCTGTAACGGTTTTCTCAACTGAAACGCCGTTTTCAAACTTTTCAGTATATTTAACAAGCTTTTCGCCCTCAGCACCATTTGAAATGGTCTTCTCAACACCCTTTTGGGTTTGAGCAGAATAAACAGTTTCAGTGGTATAAGGAATTTTTTCGGTATACTCACCGGTAGCATAAGATACATCAATATAGTCAATATAAACTGTATCAGTAATTTTTGTATCTACCGACGGCTCAACATAATCGAAACCGTCAACTGTATAACCTGCTAATTTAAGAGCATCTGCAACTGTGCCGCCTGTGAATTCGATTTCCGCAGTGTTTTCACCGCAGGTTACATATACAGGGAATGCATACGCAATCTTTACGTTTGTCACTCTGCCGCTTACAGATGTATCTTCGATTTTATAATTCTGTGATTTAAGGGCAACGCCTGAAATAACAGACATTATATTAGTGTTTAATGTGCGTACTGTGTAGGTATTTTCACCATCAAAAACATTTACGGTGTAAATGGAGCTGCCAAGTAAAGTAACTACTGCGATAGTGATAGCAGAGAACACAGCTACGCATCCTACTCGCAAACGCTTACAAGATAAAACTCTTGTAAAACAGTACTTTATTTTTTCTATCATCCAATGACTCCTTTGTATGAAAATTTGATTTTCTCAAGTCGCTTGGCTATTATAAACAATAAACCAACCGATGTCAAACCAAATAAAGTGCGCATTTTTGTATTTTTTGCACAAAAAAATGCTTGTTTTCAAAAAGTTACAAAGTTGTAACCTTTTAAAAAAGCCCATTACTGACATTTTTTGCCATTAATCTTGTGAATAATAACAAATTTTCGGCCCCTAACGACATCTAAGAACTAAATTTTTGCCTTTTTATACCATCTTTAGTGCTGATTTAGACCGATTTTTTATCTTAAACACTAAATATCGTATATGACTTTTTTAAAATTTTCTTTACAAAAATAAACTACTGTGATATATTTAGGTAGAAGAACGGCCATATATATTATATGTATATTACTCAGTATATATGCCTGCTTTAAATTTAAGGAGTAAAACGGAGGAAGTAAAAAATGAATCTCATCTACAAAGTAGAAGACAAACCCAAGTTTCCCCAGCTAGTTGTATTTGCTATTCAGCAATTACTCGCAATTATGGCAGCTACATTGGTAGTTCCCGTAATCATCAACTCAAATGCAGGACTCACAGGTAAAGATGCAATGAGCACTGCTGCTGCACTTTTTGGTGCAGGTATGGGCACTCTTATTTATGTTCTCTTCACAAAGAAAAAGAGCCCTGTTTTCTTAGGCTCTTCATTTGCTTTCATCGGTTCTATGACCGCAGCTTTTGCAGGTGCTGTCAGTGTATCAGTAGGTTATTTAGGTCTTATCATTGGTGCTATTCTTGCAGGACTTGTATATGTAGTAATTGCAATTCTTGTAAAATTAGTAGGTGTTGGCTGGTTAAATAAACTTATGCCACCCGTTGTAATTGGTCCTACAGTTGCAATAATCGGTTTATCACTTGCAGGTAATGCAGTTGGCGATTTGCAAAAGGCAAATGCAGGCGGCTCAGCACTTATTGCTATTGTTTGCGGACTTGTAACTCTTATTGTTACTACCGTTTGCTCAACCTACGGCAAAAAGATGGTAAAACTTATCCCCTTCATCTTAGGTATTCTTTCAGGCTATGCAGTAGCTGCTATATTCACAGTTATAGGTAATGTGGCAGGAATTGATGCTTTGAAGGTTTGCGATTTCTCACCTATTTCTGCTTTAGTTGCAGATGGTGTTAATCTTAATAGATTTATCACCATCCCTGACTTCACATTTATCACAGCACTCGGCGGCTTCTCAGAACTTAGCGGCTCTTATATTGGAACTATTGCTATGGCTTATATTCCTGTAGCGTTTGTTGTTTTCGCTGAACACGTTGCTGATCATAAAAATATTTCTTCAATTATCGGCAAAGACCTTTTGGAAGAACCCGGTCTTTCACGCACCCTCTTGGGTGACGGTGTAGGCTCTATGGCAGGCTCATTCTTTGGCGGTTGTCCTAACACCACATACGGTGAATCTGTTGCATGTGTTGCTATTACCCGTAACGCATCTGTAAGCACTATTATTACTGCTGCTATCGGCGCTTTGTTAATATCTTTCTTAGCACCATTTGTTGCATTCGTAAATTCAATTCCGTCTTGTGTAATGGGCGGCGTTTGTATGGCGCTTTACGGATTTATCGCAGTAAGCGGTCTTAAAATGGTACAAAAGGTTGACCTTAACCAAAACCGCAACCTCTTCGTTGCTTCTGTAATTCTTATTGCAGGTATCGGCGGCTTGTCACTCACCTTTGGCAAGATAACAATTACCTCTATTGCTTGTGCTTTAATTTTAGGTATTATTGTTAATATCATTCTTTCAAAAGAAAAGGTTGAAGAAACCGAAGAATAATAAATCAGAATTATTAAGCCCACCTTAAAGGTGGGCTTTTTTTATACATATTTAATTATTGGCATTATTCCGCTTTCGGTTATATCTATCACCGCATAAGAAGCTCTGCTTTCTCTGGGTTTTGAGCAAGAACCGGGATTCACAAAATACACACCATCTTCATATAATATTTCAGATACATGTGTATGGCCGTATAGCACAATATCATAACCGTTTAGCCTTGCGGCCTCTTTAAGTCTTTCTTTTCCGTATTTAACATTATAGGTGTGCCCGTGGGTATAAAGAATTTTTCGTTTTTCTATATTGGCAATATTAACACAAGGCGCCATAGAGCCATAATCACAGTTGCCTGATACGGCGTGAAAAACTTTATTGGGATATAAAAACTCAAAGTCCTCTATATCGGTTATATTATCCCCTAAAAAGAAAATATGCGATGCCTCATTTTCAATAGAAAGTATTTTATCTATCACATAGGTGTTTTTATGCGAATCTGAAATTACAACAATTCTCAAATACCTTAAACCTCTTCTAAAAATTTTTTTATATACATATATATTAAAACAGATAACGGAGGAAATTGCAATGAATAATCAAAATTCTAACGAGTTAAACCTTAATGATATTGAAAAATTAAAATCCGAGGGTAACACAGAAAAGCTTATAAATAATCTGTCGCCTGAACAAAAGGAAAAACTTAATGCTGTTTTAAATGATAAAGAGGCTTTAGAAAAGGTGCTTAAAAGTCCACAAGCATTAGCGCTTATGAAGTTATTCGGCGGAGGTAAAAATGGATGATTTAAGTGAAAAACTTGCCGGCATTCTCAATGACCCCGAAAGTATGGAACGTGTGCGAAAAATGGCGGAAAATATTTTGGGCGATAACGGTGAAGCGCCAAAGCCCGCTTCTCCCTTAGATGATTTAGGCAGTGTTCTTGGCGCCGCCGACATTCAGTCTATTATATCCATTATATCAAAGCTTAAAAATTCAGGCAACGACCCACGCTCACAACTGCTTAACGCCTTAAAACCGCACCTCAGCGAGCCAAGGCGCGAAAAGGTTGACACTGCAATTAAAATTCTTAAGATGTTAGAGCTTTTACCACTTATGAAAGAAAGCGGTATTTTAAAACTATAGCATTGCAGAACCAGGGTGATTTTTTTGGAAAACGATTTTAAAAGGCAACAACAAGCGGCAGTAGAACGTATGCGTCAGATGAATGCCAGAGCCACGCAAAGCAACTATAAAAGCCAACCCCCAAAAAAAGAGCAACCTGCCTGCGAGCCTCATATCAAAAAACCTGCTGCTAAAAATTCGTTTTTAAGCGGAATTAATATTCCGTTTTTAGATAACCTTTCGTCAGACGGTGATACAGCGCTTATTTTAGGTCTTTTGCTTATTCTTATAAGTGAAAACACCGATAAAACCCTATTATTTGCACTCATATATATACTAATATAAAAACTGCCGCATTTTTTGCGGCAGTTTTGTTTTATTTGAAAAAGTTATAAATTCCGACTAAGAAGAGAACTATTATTATAATAGGCAGAATATACGAAATATAAAATCTCATACCGTTCTTAACCTTAAGGCCTTTGCCCTCGTTTGCCTCAGCCATAAAGTTTTGCCAGCCCCAACCTTTTTTCCTTGTGCAGAAAAGCACAAAGGTAAGTGAGCCTAAAGGCAGAAGAATATTAGAAACTAAAAAGTCCTCTAAATCCATAATGTTTGTGCCCTTGCCAAACGGAGTAATTCCTGAGAGAATATTAAACCCTAAAACACAAGGAAGTGAAAGTATAAATAGCAAAGTGCCATTTATAATCGCAGACTTTTTTCTGCTCCATTCAAATAAATCCATTGTACAAGAAATAATATTTTCAAAGGTTGCAAATATTGTTGAGAGTGCCGCAAAGCTCATAAACACAAAGAATAATGAACCCCAAAGTCTGCCTAACGGAATATTATTAAATATGTTAGGTAAGGTGTTGAATATAAGGCTCGGTCCACTGTTAACCTCTACCCCATAAGCTGAGCAAGCAGGGAAAATTATAAGTCCCGAAGAAATTGCCACAACAGTATCAAGCAAGGCAACATTAAGCGATTCACCTAACAAGGCGCGTTCTTTACCAATATAACTTCCAAAAACCACCATTGCACCTATGCCAAGGCTAAGTGTAAAAAATGCCTGATTCATAGCGCCTACTATTACATTGCCTATTCCTATTTCTTTCACTTTATCAAAATCGGGAACAAGATAGAATTTAAGTCCCTCGGCGCCGCCATCCATAAACATACTATTAATAGCTAAGACAATCATAATAGCCAAGAGTGCCAACATCATATATTTTGTAATTCTCTCAAGTCCGCCTTGCAAACTAAATGAACAAATCACAGCCCCTAAAAGTACAACTATTCCCATATATATACTAAGACTTACAGGGTTTGATATCATATTGCCGAAATGCTCCTCAATACCATTTGTATCAAGTCCTGCGAACTTTCCGCTTGCAGTATCGACAAAATATTTAAGCATCCAACCCGAAACGGTGGTATAAAACATCATTAAAATATA
>JAFYNC010000155.1 GCA_017549905.1 Clostridia bacterium
CATCATAAGGGTGAATAATGTTTCATTTGTATTAAATATTGCTTTGAATACGGCGGGTATAACACCCCATAAAGCACCGGCAAGAATACTGGAAGCCGCAATAACTGCAATAAGTAAAGGATAGGGGAGTTTTTCGCCCAACTCAATCATACAAATGATAGAAGCTAAACCGCCCATAAGAGCCTGTCCCTCAGCGCCGCAGTTCCAAAACTTCATTTTAAATGCGGGGGTAAGAGCGAGTGCTAAAGATAGAAGAATTGCAATTTCTTGCAAATATTTCCAAAGCATAGTCAAACGGCCTTCAAAAAGTCGTCCAAACACACCTGAAAACATAATTTGGTATGTAGCACCGAAATCTCTGCCTGTTACAATCATTGATAGAAAACCAACTAAAATGAAGGCAATAACAATGGTGGCTAAACGAATAAGCCAAGCTTTCCAAGTGGGCATATCATCGCGTTTTACTACGTGAAAAAGGGGTTCGCGGTGGGTTTTAATCACAGCAGTATCAGCCATTGGTATTTTCCTCCTCTTCGTGTTTTGATTTGGTCATAAGAAGACCGATTTCTTCTTTTGATGTATTTCTTCCGTCAACAATACCTGTAATTTTGCCTGAACCGATAACCATTATTCTGTCGCATAATTCGAGCAAAACGTCTAGGTCTTCACCAACGAATACAACGGCAACGCCTTTTTCTTTTTGTTCATTGAGAAGATTATATATCATATAGGATGAGTTAATGTCAAGTCCTCTAACAGGGTATGCCACCATAAGTACTGTTGGTGATGCGGCAATTTCACGACCAACCAATACCTTTTGAACGTTACCGCCCGAAAGTCTTCTGACAGGTGTTGCAGCAGAAGGCGTAACAACTTCAAGGTCGTGAATAATCTTCGTTGCCAAATCTTTTGGTTTTTTACGTTTGAGGAAAATAGAGTTACCTTTAGAGTAACTTCTAAGCATCATATTATCCACAATATCCATATTTCCTACAAGACCCATACCAAGACGGTCTTCAGGAACAAATGAAAGGCGAACACCCATATTTCTAATCTGCAAAGGTGTTTTATCACGAAGATTTTCTACTTCATCGGTTTTGGGATTGTGATATAATATTTCACCCGAAGATAAATGTTGCAAACCTGCAATGGATTCGAGCAATTCGCGTTGACCGCTACCTGCAATACCTGCGATACCTAAAATTTCACCGCTTTTAGCAGTAAATGAAACATTATCAAGCACAGTAGAACCAAGACGGTCAACACAGGTGATATTTTTAACTATAAGACGATCTGTAGTATCGTGAGGTTCGTTTCTCTCAATATTAAGGTCAATCTTTTTACCTACCATCATTTCGGTAAGTTCTGTTTCACTTGTTTCGGCTGTGTTAACAGTACCAATATATTCACCTTTGCGAAGCACAGAAACTCTGTCCGACAAGGAGAGAACTTCGTGAAGTTTGTGGGTGATGATGATAATACATTTACCGTCATCACGCATACGGCGTAATATATTGAATAGTTTTTCGGTTTCTTGAGGGGTAAGAACTGCAGTTGGTTCGTCAAGAATAAGAATATCAGCACCACGATAGAGAACTTTTATGATTTCAACAGTCTGCTTTTCGGAAACAGACATAGTGTAAATCTTCTTTTCGGGGTCTAAATCAAAACCATATTGTTCGCTGATTTTTTTGATTTCCTCGGTGGAAGATTTAAGGTTATATTTTCCGTCCTCAATTCCAAGAACGATATTTTCAGCAGCAGAAAATACATCAACAAGTTTAAAGTGTTGATGTATCATACCTATTTTGTAAGAAAAAGCGTCTTTGGGAGAGGTGATAACTGCCTCTTTTTCGTCAATGAATATTTGGCCTTCATCGGGGAAATAGATACCCGAAATCATATTCATGAGCGTGGTTTTACCGCTTCCGTTTTCACCCAAAATTGAAAGAACCTCACCACGATATGCAGTAAGATTAACGTTTTTATTGGCAACCACCTTGCCGAATACTTTGGTTATATTTTTTAATTCAATAGCAGGTTGTTTATTCACATTAAACCTCCGTTCATATGATTTTGAACAAACTATTTTAGAAAAAATAATCTCTTCAAAATCAGTTTAAGGCGGGGGAGTTCCCTCGCCTTAAACTAAAATAATTGTTATCAGCCGTAATTTCTGTCAAGAAGAGTGATACCGTCGATTTCAACATCGAAGTAAGGAGCTGAACGATGTTTAGACTCATAGAATACACCGTTTTCGATAGCTTCTGTATCCTTTTCGAATTTAGCATCGGTATCAACGTCAGCTTTGTAAGAAGTGAGCTTTTCGTTCTTAACAGTCCAGTTAGCAGTATCAAATACTTTTATAGAACCATCAAGAAGTTTAGCTTTAACTTCTGCAATCTTTTCTACAGTACCAGCAGCTGCAGCTTTGGTGTTAACGTCTGTAAGAACAACAGAACCGGTTTCGATAGTACCTGTCCAGTCAGTATCGATTGCTTTGCCATCAATAACACACTGAATCATATATTTGAAGTAAGGAGTCCAGTCAATTCTTGAAGAAACGATAAATGTGTTGGGGCAAGCCGCAACGGTAGAACCATTGTAAGAAACGTTAGGAACACCAGCAGTTTCACAAGCAGTAGGAGCACCCATTGAGTCAGCATGCTGACTGATAAGAACGCAACCGCCGCTGATAAGAGCCTGAGCAGCTTCTTTTTCTTTCTGTTCATCATACCAAGAACCTGTGAACTTAACGTCCATAGTAACGGTAGGACATACAGATTTAGCGCCGAGGTAGAAAGAGGTGTAACCTGACATTACTTCAGCAAATGTGAAAGCACCAACGTAACCCATTTTTGCTTTGTCAGCAGTAATTTTGCCTGCTTTAATCATTTCGTTAAGTTTCATACCTGCTGCAACACCTGCGAGGTAACGACCTTCGTAGATAGAAGCGAAAGCATTGTGGAAATTCTTAACGCCTGCGGTATGAGCCTGAGTACCTGTAGCATGACAGAACTGAACATCGGTATACTTTTTAGCAGCGTCAATAAGGAATGATTCGTGACCGAAAGAGTCAGCGAAGATGATGTCACAACCGTCAACTTCGATAAGTTCAACAGCAGCATCATAACAGTCTTTAGACTCAGGGATCTGTGTCTTCTGAACATACTTAACGTTCATTGCTTCACAAGCAGCTTTTGCAGCGTCCATGAAGTTTTTGTCGTATGTTGACTGTTCATCGTGTAGGAAGATGAAACCTACGGTAAGATCTGTGGCAGCATCATCGCCTGAAGATGTGTTTCCACAGCCGGCAAATGCAAGAAGCATTACCATTGCCAATACGAGTGCGAGAATCTTTTTCATTTTGGATTTCTCCTTTTTTTAAATTTTATGTAAATTTAATTACATCCCATATTATTGTGCCCTGAAAGTTATGGAATTATCATCCATACTGTCGATTATAGCAAGGGATTCAACCCTTATGCCATCTGCACGTAAATTGTCCCCACCTTTTTGGAACCCTTTTTCAATAGCTATTGCACAACCTGCAACGGTGGCACCTGCTTGTCCCAAAATATCAATAAGTCCTATAAGCGCTTTTCCGTTAGCAAGAAAATCATCAATTATAAGCACATTATCGTTTTCGGTTAAAAATTCTTTACTTACAACAACTGTATAATCAGTTCCGTGAGTATAAGAATGAACAACAGTTGAGTATACATCGCCCGATAAGTTACCTGTTTTATTCTTTTTGGCAAAAACAACAGGAACATGCATATTAGCAGCAGCGCCCACTGCAATGGGGATACCTGATGTTTCAATGGTGAGAATTTTTGTTATTTTTTCGTTTTCAAAAAGGCGAGTAATTTCTTTGCCCATTTCCATAATAAAATCAACATCAATCTGATGATTCAGAAAAGAGCCCACCTTTAAAATATGACCGGGTAAAACCGTACCCTCAGTAAGAATTTTTTCTTCCAAAGCTTTCATTTAAACTGCCCCTAAAACGGTTTTTAAACATATATACATTTTACTCTAAATTTAACGTATTGTCAACAAAATGTAACAATTTATTTAGTTTGTAATACAGTCTGCCACATAGATACCCATAGCGCCCGACTGAGAAAGTCCGCGGCAGATACCACTACCGTCGCCAATGATGTAAACACCGTCGCAAAGCTCGAATTTATTATTCATAAACTCGGGGCGTATAGAGTAGTATTTACTCTCGCAACCGTAAAGCAAGGTGTCGTCATTTGCGGTGCCGGGAGCCACCTTATCAAGAGCGTAAATGGTTTCAATAATGTTTGTAAGAATACGGTGGGGAAGAACGAGCGAGATATCACCTGCCGTAGCTTTAAGGGTGGGTTCAACGGTGTTCCTACTAAGTCTGTGCTCGTTAGTGCGTCTGCCCCTTATTAAGTCACCGAAGCGCTGAACCAAAACATTACCGTTACCTATCATATTTGCAAGTCTTGAAATGCTTTCGGCATACTCTGTCGGTTGATTAAACGGCTCGGTAAAGCGGATTGAAGAAAGAATAGCAAAATTGCAGTTTTCGGTTCTTTTTTCATCCTCAGCATAAGAATGTCCGTTTGCGGTAATAATACCGTGGTTATTTTCAGCCGAAACAAGACCGCCCTTATTAAAGCAGAACATACGGCATCTATCTTCAAAGGTTTTTGTTTTGTAAAGAATTTTGGGTTCATATATATTATCCGAGAATTCTTTCCAAATAATATCTTTCATCTCAACGCGAACACCGATGTCGATGTGGTTAGAGTGCATTTTAACGCCGAAATTGCGGCAGAAATCAGCAACAAAGTTAGCGCCGCCTCTGCCTGTAGCGATAATTATTTTTTGAGCTCTTATGCTCTCGCCGTTTGTGTAGTTAAGAATGTATCCGTCATCAGATTTTTCGATGTTCTTGCAGTCGTAAAAGGCAAACATATCAACACCAAGTTCAGATATTGCGCTAATTAGATTTTGCATTGTTATAAAGTTCTTATCTGTGCCTAAGTGTTTTACATTCATATCGAGCAAACGCAAATTATTCTGCAAACATTTGAGTTTTAAGGAATCGTTTGATTTATAAATCTTAACCTGACCTGAGGTGCAGTATTTAACAAGTATTTTATCCACCTCGTTAATGTATTTATTAGCAAGGTCATCGCCTAATTCTTCACCCAAAGTGCCGCCATAAGCTGTGCCAAGGTTGAATTTACCGTCAGAAAAAGCGCCGGCACCCGCATAACCGCTTGTAATACTGCAGGTTTTGCAGTGAACACAACCGTTATTTTTTCCTGCGGGGCAGTGACGTTTTTCTAAAGAATTACCGCGTTCAGTGATAACAACTTTAATATTGGGGGAGTTTTGCTTTAAGCGGTAAGCCGCCATAAGTCCGCCTATACCGCCACCAATAATTGCAACATCATAATTCTTTAAATTTGACATAAGAACCACCCTTAACTAAAAATAGGACTGCATTTTCACTTGTGGAAAATGCAGTCCCTACTGCTTACTTATTATAAAATATTAGAATTTATTTGTCAATAAATTTTAATCGGTTAATTTTTCTAATGAGTTAAATATTTTTTTAAGCTCAGCAGAAGTAACTTTACCCATTGCAACGCCGTCAGAATAATATTGATATCTGGTTTCGGTTACCTTTACAAATTCAATGGTATTCTTTCCGCCTACTTCTTCCTTAAAATTAAAGGTGAAAGAGTAGTCGGCTTTGCGAGGTATGTTATCAATAGTATAGTCGGAGCAGGGGATAGATATTACCTGTTGATAGAAATTTTTAAAGGTATCGGTATCAAGTTTAGTGCCGTTATGAGCAACATTCAGCACATCCCCGTCATACTCATCCTTTGTTGTGGTAAGCTCAAAAGTATCAGTCTTTTCGGGTGACTTAATGACAAGTGAGCTAACATTATCAATAGAAATAAGGCATACCCAAGATGAGTAAAAATCCTTTGTTACGCTATCAACAAATCCGACAGAAGAATATGCTACCTTTTTAATAAGGTCTACGCCATCGCAAATTACTGCACAGTATTCGTCTGATTGTTTCTTGAATTTATAGGTGTGTTTAGTACCCATTATTTCCATAGTCATAACAAAATCGGGATTATCAAGACCAAATTTTTTAAGTGAAGCTGCAGATTTGTTAAAAGAATAAACGCCATCAACAGCAAGACCGTTTTTAAATACGCTAAATATATCATCAAGACCATCTGCTATATGGTTTGCAGGAGAGGTTGTAATATAGCCCAAGTAGCTGCTCATATCTTGATTTGGATTTTCTTCGATAACCACAGGTGTCGGGAAATTTTTGCCTGTAATGGTCATTTTTTCGAATTTGAGCAAACTGCCGTCAGTGTCTTTAAAGTTTGACATATCAGATGTAAGCGGAAATGCAGACATATTTGATATATCACCGAAATCAAGCTCTGATAGATTTACTATAGAGAGATAATATGATTCTACAAGATAAATTTTATCAGAGTTCGAAGTCTTAAAGTAATAACCGCTGTTATCTAAAGAAGCGTTTCCGAAAAGAAGGGTTAATTCTTTGCCATCTTCCTTTAAAATAACCGCTTTGGTTTTAGTATTGTTAAGACCACAGTCCTCTGCGGACATTTTTGTGATTTCCTTTAAAGCGGTTATATCTACAAAGCCTTCCACTGCGCTTGTGGCTGTGCTTGTGTTAACAAGGTGTTTCTCATATCCGTCAAGATACCAGTTAACAACACTTGATCCTGAACTTGATGAGCCATTTTCTTTCACAGAATAAAGTTTATATCCGCCGTTCTCATTTTGCACAGTTATAGTTTTAAGCTCATCGCTTTTTAACTTTAACACTTGGGTGCTTTCATAAGCGGGTGTTTCTTCATCATCGGTTTCCATTTCGGGAATAAGTTTAATTACACCTATTGTACCGCCGATAAGAATTGCAACTGCTAAAATAGAAGAAATAACAACAGGAAGGCGTTTTTTCTTTTTAATGTTTTCGGCTTGCTTTTTATGCTCCACAGGGTCGGAAAACACGGTGGAAAATGCTTCTTCGTTAAGTTCTAAATTTTCTTTGTTAGAGTCATTCATATTAAGCATTCCTTCTCTTGATATAAACATATATA
>JAFYNC010000156.1 GCA_017549905.1 Clostridia bacterium
CAAATGCGGTTGAACAAGATAGCCGCCGTTAACACAAGCAGAAACTGCAGTTAAAAGTTGAATAGGCGTTACGTTAAAGGTTTGACCGAAAGAAGATGAAGATAATTCTACAGGTCCCATATTCTGCTGTTTATGGTAAGTAGACATTGCTTCACCCGGAAGGTCAATACCTGTTTTTTCTCCGAAACCAAATGCTTGGAAATATTTAGAAAAATTATTAACACCCACAAGCTGACCAATAGTAATAAAAGCAGGGTTACAGGAATTTGAAATTGCCTGAGCTAAGCTTTGTGTTCCGTGTCCCTGTAATTTATGACAGTTATAATGCTGACCCGCAACATTTGCAGAGCCGTTGCAATAAAAGGTGTTGTTCTTGTTTACAAGATTTTCTTCTAAAGCTATAGCCGCGGTAATTACCTTAAATACAGAGCCTGGTTCATAAGTGTCAGAAACCGCTTTATTACGCCATTGACGGTTCATAAGCTCGTTTTCAAGCTTACCCTTTTCTTCCTCAACTGTAACTGATTCGATTTTTTTCTGGTCTTCTAATGACAGTGTGAAAGGTTCATTAGGATTAAAATCACCCTTTACAGCCATAGCAAGAATAGAGCCTGTTTTAACATTCATTACAACTGCCGCGCCGCGCTCAGCAATTTGATTTTCCTCAATTGCCATTTGCAAATATTTTTCGGCGGTATACTGAATATAAGAATCAAGGCTTAAAACAAGACTCTTGCCCTTAATTGCTTCCTCTATCCTCTCGTATGTGAGCGGCATATCTGTGCCTGCGGCATTTTTAGCCGCAACAACACGACCCGCAATTCCTGTAAGGGTATTGTCGTAATAACTTTCAATTCCCGCAAGACCTTGGTCGTCAGAGCCTACAAAGCCTAAAACAACAGATGCCAAAGTATCATTTGGGTAATATCTTTTGGTTGTTTCATCAAGACCAATATATTTTACAAGTCCCAAATCCTCATAGCGCTCATCAGCAATAAATTCTCTTACCTTATCTGCAACCGACTTTTCAATTTTTTTCTTTACTACCACATAGTAAGAATTTTTATCGGTATAATCGTAAACCTTTTGATAGTCAACATCTAATATTTGGCTTAAATTTTCGGCTATAGTTTTTCTAACTAACTCGCGGTCGCCCTCGTCCTTTATTTTTTTAATACCGTTTGGTGTTATGTAAACCGTCCATGCGCTTGAACTTGTAGCAAGTTTTTGCATATTGCGGTCATAAATATCACCTCTCGGCGCTGTAACAAGGCTATCATAAAGCTGTTGTTCTGAGGCTTCGTTCTGATATTTTTCACCGTTTATAATCATTATATTTACTAGTCTATAACCCGAAACGCAAGAAAGGGCAATTACCAATGCCAGCATAATTGATACCATTCTAACAGTCATTTGTTTATCAGGTTTTACCGCCATTTTAATGCCCTCCAATCAAATTTAATTATCTACTATTATAATACCCGAATACGAGAGTCGAAAAATCTCAACTCTCGTAGTTCCTCAAAATATTATATAGTTTTAAAATGCCTTTTATTACTCTTCGCAAATGAAAGTACCATCTGCAGTTTTTGCCGCGTTTTTATCGTTTACTCTTATATAGGTAATGTTTTCCTTTGAAGGCTTGCTCATACCGAGTTTTACTGCTTCAAGCTCAAGATTTGAGAAAGAAATTCTTCTTTGCATTTCAACCTCAAGGCTTGTCTTCTCACTGTCAAGTTCGGCTATTTGCGATTTAACATCTTTTATTTGAGCGCTAACCTCATTAATTTCAAGCCTTAGAGCAATATTGCCGCAAAAAGCAGCCAAAATCATTATTCCGCACATTAAGAACATCATTGGTGAAGAAAGTGTCTTTACAGCCGCTTTTTTTCTTTTTCTTTTAGCAGCTGCAACCTTAGGCATTACAACAATATTATCTTTTTTAGTAGTCTTAGGTGCAGTTTTGGGCATAAACATTTCAAAATCGTATGCCAAACTGTCGTTATAATACTTTAAATTATTCATTGCGCTGCTCCTTATCTTTTTAGTTCTTTATTATTACCCGAAGTTTTGCACTTCTACTTCTGGGATTTTTCTCAAGTTCTTCAGTTGTAGGCTCTATTGCCTTTCTGGTTAAAAGTCTGCCCTTCGGTTTCTTGCCACAAACACAAACAGGAAAGTCGGGCGGACATGTACAGCCTGTACAATATTCTTTAAACCTTTGTTTCACCATTCTATCCTCTAAGGAATGGAATGTTATAATTGCCAAAACACCATCGGTATTAAGTAATTCAAAACAATTATCAAGTGCCTTTGCTAATGCATCAAGTTCGCCGTTAACCGCAATTCTTAAAGCCTGAAAGCATCTTCTTGCGGGATGTCCGTCACGTCTTGCCTTTGCGGGTACAGCATTTGCAATAAGCTCGGCTAATTCGGTTGTAGTCTCGATTGCCTTTTCTTTTCGTGCAGATACTATTCTATCGGCTATTCTGCGGGAAAACTTTTCTTCACCGAAACGGAAGAAAATATCAGCCAATTCGTTTTCACCGAAAGTATTGACAATATCAAATGCCGATATACCGCTTTTGCTCATTCTCATATCAAGCGGCGCTTCTTTGTGATAAGAAAAACCTCTGTCTGCTGTATCAAGTTGATAAGAGGAAACGCCTAAATCAAGAA
Source organism: Clostridia bacterium (assembly GCA_017549905.1). GTDB lineage: Bacteria > Bacillota > Clostridia > Oscillospirales > Acutalibacteraceae > UBA737. Next base: position 2,680 of record JAFYNC010000156.1, read on the forward strand.
GTATTCCGTCTACTCCCTTAACACCTATGCTATTAAGTCTTTCTTTCATCTCACTGAAATTACTGTTAATAACCTCAGCGTTATAACCCTTCAACCTTTCGGTTGCAATTTTTATTGCATCAGGGTCGCGGTCAAAAGCATAAAGCTTTCCGCTTTTTAGTTTTTTTGCTATTTCTAAAGAGTGCCCTGCACCGCCTGCAGTTCCATCGGCATAAATACCGTCAGGCTTAACGCCAAGAGCCTCTATCGTTTCATTAAGTAAAACAGAAATGTGATTAAACTCCATAATTAGAAATTCAACTCTTCCATAACTGATGATATTGATTCGAGAGTATTTTCGGTGCTCTCGGTATTCCAAAGTGAAGAATCCCAAATTTCAAGGTTTGTATCCATACCTATAATATGTACCTCACTGTCAAATCCCGCATATTCGCGAAGTGTGGGAGGTACTAAAATTCTTCCCTGAGTATCAAATTCAACATTAAATGCGCCGTCATATAAGAAGCGTTTTACTGTGCTTGATTTAGCGCTCGGTAATGTTCCGATTTTTTCAACCAAACGGCCCCATTCCTCAGCCGAATATACACAAAGGCAACGCTTGCCATAAATACCACGGCAAATTATAAAGCTTTCGCCAAGTTCTTCTCTGAAAGCGGAAGGAATGAAAACCCTACCCTTTTTATCAATTTTGTGATCGAAACCGCCGAAAAGCATGGATTTTCACCTCCAAATCCACCATTTTAAAACACTTTAGTGGTTTTTTGCTACACTTTGCACCACTACAACGTCATTATACTACCGGTTTACATAAAAATCAAGAGTTTTTTTTAAAAAATTTAAAATATTTTCAGCGTTGTTTTATATATGAATAAAACCACTCCCAATGCTTAAAATAAAACAAAAAGGAGTGGTTTTATGAATGTTACAAAATCGGAATATTCGGCTATTGTTAAAAAGCATTCTCCCCCATCACCGAAATTAAAAGATTTTATTTGGGCTTACTGTGTAGGCGGTTTTATATGTGTGATAGGTCAGCTTTTAATGGAATTTTATAAATATTTAGAATTAGAAGAAAAGACTGTTAAAATGTTAGTACCTGTAACACTTATATTTATAGCAGCACTACTCACAGGACTAAAACTTTTTGATAAAATTGCAAAACGCGCAGGCGCCGGAACATTAGTGCCAATAACAGGCTTTGCAAATGCGGTGGTATCCCCCGCCATTGAATTTAAAAGCGAGAGGTTTGTATTAGGTGTCGGTGCGAAGATGTTTACTATCGCAGGACCGGTGATTGTGTATGGTACGGTGGCATCGGTTGTTTATGGAATTATCTATTGGATAACAACCTTATTCTAACGAAAAAAGGCTTGACCGATTGGTCAAGCCTTTTCTAATAATTTTCTAAAAAAGAATGTAATGTTCCGCTATCCTTATCTCTGAATCCCGGAATAGTCGCCATATTTACATTGTGAAGACTTCTAAAAATGTTATCATCTGCTTCAGGGTTTTGAAGTTTGATATCGGCTATCAGTTGTTTAATTTCCTTGCGTTTAGAGGTAAGCTCAATATCGGCATTTTTTTCGGTCATTTTGCAAGCACACTGCAAAAATTTAAATCCGTTATACTCAGCCCAACTTATAATATCCTTTTCCTTTACCTTATATAGCGGACGAATTAATTCCATACCCTCAAAATTAGTGCTATGAAGCTTTGGAAGCATAGTTTTAATTTCGGAAGAATACATCATACTCATAAGTACAGTTTCAATAACATCATTAAAATGATGTCCGAGCGCTATTTTATTGCAACCGAGTTCTTTTGCTTTGCTGTAAAGACAACCTCTTCTCATTCTCGCGCACAAATAACAAGGTGAACCCCCTACCCTATCCGTAACCTCGAA